>USPT01000006.1 GCA_900556705.1 uncultured Collinsella sp. | reverse complement strand
TGGACCAGCGTTCCGTACGCGATATTCTTGCCGGTAAAACCTACTTTATCCGCACCTTTGGCTGCCAGATGAATCAGCACGACTCCGAGCGCGTGAGCGGTCTGCTCGATTCGTATGGTTGCCTCATGGCGCTCGATCCCGAGCATGCCGATATTGTTGTCTTCATGACATGCTGCGTGCGCGAGGCCGCCGATACTCGCCTGTACGGCCAGTGCAATTCCTGTAAAAGCCTGCCGCCTTCGCCTTCGGGCAAGCGTGTGGTTGCCGTTGGTGGTTGCATCGCGCAGCGCGATGGCGAGGGCCTGCTCACCAACGTCGATAACGTCAATGTCATCTTTGGTACGCATTCCATCGCACATGTGGCAGAGCTCATTGCCGAGGCGTTCCTTGATGGCAAGCGTCATATCCGCACCAATGAGCATGAGGATACGGATGCCATGAGCATGCCGTGGCATCGCGAGACCCAGTATCACGCCTGGGTGCCCATTATGACGGGCTGCAATAATTTCTGTACCTATTGCATCGTGCCGTACGTGCGCGGTCGCGAAAAGAGCCGCCCCTTCGAGGAAATTGTCGACGAGGTGACCGGTTTGGTGCGCCAGGGCGTGCGCGAGATTACGCTGCTGGGCCAAAACGTTAACTCATATGGTCGCGATCTGTTTGGCAAGCCGCGTTTTGCCGATCTGCTGCGTGCCGTGGGTGATACGGGTGTGGAGCGCATCTTCTTTACCTCTTCTCATCCTAAGGATCTGCTGCCCGAGACCATCGACGCCATGGCCGAGACGCCCGCCGTCATGCCGCAGCTTCACTTGGCCGTTCAGTCGGGCTCCACGCGTATCCTCAAAGAGATGAATCGCCGTTATACACGCGAGGACTATCTGGGCCTGGTCGATCGCATTCGCAACCGCATGCCCGATATCGCGCTCTCGACCGATATTATCGTTGGCTTCCCGGGCGAGACTGAAGAGGACTTTGAGCAGACGCTCTCACTTGCCGAGACGGTCCGCTATGCTCAGGCCTATACCTTCATCTATTCCAAGCGCGCCGGTACCCCGGCCGCAGAGATTGACGATCCTACGCCGCATGAGGTTATTCTCGAGCGTTTCAACCGCCTGGTTAAGGTTATCGAGACTACGGCACACGAGTATAACCAGGGTGAGCTTCATACTGTGGTGCCGGCGCTCATTGAGGGAACGAGTAAAAAGAACGACGCGGTCCTGCTGGGCAAGAGTCCCAAGAATCAGACCGTGCATGCGCCTATCCCCGAGGGTTACAGCATCGATCAGCTTGTTGGCAAGATCGTTGATGTTGACGTTGACGTTGCCAAGACCTGGTATTTGTCCGGCTCCGTTGTGGGCGAGCCGCGCTAATGGTTTCTCCCAGGGCAGGACTTTCCGCCGTTGCGATCGTCGGTCCGACGGCGGTTGGTAAGAGTGATGTTGCCGACCGTTTGGCAGCTCGTCTTTCGTCCGAAGTGCTGTCGTGCGATGCGATGCAAATCTATCGCGGCATGGACATCGGTACCGCAAAGATGGCGCCCGATGAGTGTACGGTGCCGCTGCGTCTCGTCGACATTGTAGAGCCGGGTGTGGCATATTCTGCTGCGCTTTATCAGGCTGACGCTCGCGCGCATGTTGAACGTCTCCTTGGTTCGGGTTGCCTGCCGGTTTTTTGCGGAGGTACGGGGCTGTATCTCAAGGCCGCCCTCGATGAGATGGACTTTCCCTCGGGTGAACTTGAGGACGATCGTCGTATGGGCTATCAGGAGCTTGCCGAGCGTATTGGCGAGGAAGAGCTGCATGCCCTGCTTGCCGAGCGCGACCCAGAATCGGCTGCTGTTATTCATCCCCATAATGTGCGCCGTGTGATTCGTGCGCTCGAGATGCATGATGATGGTATTTCCTATGCACAGCAAAAAAGTCAGTTTAGTGTTCCGCGCGAGCATTATCATGCTCTATGGTTTGGTCTGACGCGTAATCGCGAGGTGCTCTACGAGCGCATTAACCTGCGCGTCGATCTGATGTTTGAGCAGGGTCTTGTCGATGAGGTTCGCGGTCTTATGGACCAGGGGCTGGGAGATGCCCTGACTTCGATGCAGGCAATTGGCTATAAAGAGATCATTGATGCTTTCAATGGCGTGATTTCTATGGATGAGGCTCGCGAACTCATCAAGATGCGTTCGCGTCGCTATGCCAAACGTCAGCTTTCGTGGTTTAAGCGCGATGACCGTATCGTGTGGTTTGATATGGACGAGTTTACGATCGATGAGGTCGTTGAGGACATCCTGCATCGTATTGAGGCTGCCTAATGGCCCGTTTCCCCCTTGTTCCCACGGCACCCGAGCCCGAGCGTGCCATATTAGTTGGTGTTGAGTGGCGCGACAATGCATGGCCGCTCGATCGCTCGCTTGATGAGCTGGAGCGTCTTACCCACACGGCTGGTGCCCAGTGCGTGGCACGCTTGTCACAGCGTTTGGTAAAGCCGTATCCTAAATCGTTTATCGGTTCCGGTAAGGTTGAAGAGCTGTGCGGCCTGGTGCATCGCATGGATGCCGATGTCGTTATTTTTGACGACGACCTGACGCCCTCGCAGCAATCCTATTTGGAAAAAGCCGTGGGCGAGCCGGTAAAGATTATCGATCGTACGGCACTGATCTTGGATATTTTTGGCCTGCATGCTCAGACGCGTGAGGGACGCCTACAGGTACAGCTGGCACAGCTTCAATATCTGTTGCCTCGTCTGCGTGGCATGTGGAGCCATCTCGCCAAGGAACAGACGCGCGGCGGCATCGGCTCACGCTTTGGTCAGGGCGAAAGTCAGCTCGAGGTCGACCGTCGCCTCATTCGTAATAAGATCGCTGCGCTTCGTCGTGAGCTCAAGCAGGTTGAACAGCGTCGCGATGTTCAATCCAAGAGCCGCATTGAGTCACCGGCGTTTCGCGTCGCGTTAGCCGGTTATACCAATGCGGGTAAATCGTCGTTGCTCAATCGTCTGACCGGATCTACGGTGCTTTCGCAGGACAAGCTGTTTGCTACGCTCGACCCGACGACGCGTTCGTATCGCCTGCCCGGCGGTCGTGGCATGACGATTACCGATACTGTTGGCTTTATTCAAAAGCTACCGCATGGTCTCGTTGATGCCTTTAAGTCCACGCTGTCTGAGGTTCTTGGTGCCGATCTGATCCTTAAAGTTGTGGATGCCTCTGACGAGGACTACGAGCGCCAGCTCGAGGCAGTCGATCGCGTTCTTGACGAGATCGGTGCCGGCGAGCGTTTGACGCTTACGGTGTTCAATAAAATCGATCTTCTCGATAGCGTTGATCGATTGAGTTTCCGTCGTCGCTATCCCGAGGCCGTGCTGTTCTCGGCCCAGACGGGCGAGGGACTCGACGATCTCGTCGACCGTATTGCTCGCGAGGCGGCTGCCACCGATGTGTTGCTCTCCGCTGAAATCCCGTATCGCGAGGGCGCCCTCATCACGCTGGTGCATGAACAGGGAACCCTTTTGCACGAGGAATATCTTGAGGGCGGCGTTCGTATTGTTGCGAAGCTGCCGGCTCGTATCGCGCCGCGGCTCAAGCGTTATCGCACCGAGTAGACGAGCTCCAAAAAGCCCAGAATAATGGGCTGATGCAGTAGATAAAAGGGGAGTGCGTGACGTCCAAGGCTGGCGAGCGCCGGGATGGGATTGGCGTAGGCCCAGCTAGGGACGGTCTTATCGATTCCCTTCGCTATGTGTGCGGCGAAGTATCCTGCAAGATACATAAAGAAAAACGGGATGATGGGGTAGTAATCACCTGAGACAAACCCAGGGCTCGGAAATCCCAGCCACGCCAGGTAGGGGACAGGGTAGATCGTTTTGGGGATGCTCCAGGTGAGGGCAAACAACAAAAGGCATAGGGACATGCCCCATCTCGCCGATATCTTCTTAAGGACGGGATCGGTCAACGCCACGATGCCGGTACATGCGGCCATGCAGTAGATGATGCCAAAATTAACAGAATCGTCAACTGAGACAAGTGTTGTTGCCAACCAGACGACGAGTGCTGCTAAGGCGTATTTGGCGGCACGTTTGATATTGTTGCGCGAAAGGGTGCACATCCAACCCGCGATAAACAAAAATACCCAGCTGATGCTGGCGCGCCAGATGTCTTGAAAGACAGTCTGGGTAAACCAGGGCATATCCCAGTCGTACAGGTAGGCAAGGTCGTAGCAAGCGTGAAAACCTGCCATTGAAATCATCGTAAGCCCGCGGACGGTATCAAAGATGGTGATGCGTTTTTGCATTACGAGAACCGGCGCATCAAGCCGACGACTTTGCCCAAGATAACGGGATTCGTTGCATAGATAGGCTCCATGGTGTCATTCTCAGGCTGCAGGCGTACGCGTCCCTGCTCCTTGTAGAACGTCTTGACGGTCGCTGAACCATCAATCATAGCCACGACAATTTCGCCGTTCATGGCACTCTTTTGTTCACGGACGATGATGTAATCGCCATTGAAGATACCGACATTGATCATTGAGCTCCCATGCACCTCAAGGATAAAGGAACCCTGATCAGTGGCGATTTCGGTCGGGATAGTAAATGTGTCTTCGATATTCTGCTCGGCCAGAATGGGAATCCCAGCCGCGACGCGACCAACGAGCGGTAGTGAGACCGTTCCGCGAGGTGCGGTGGTCTCGTCAGATTTAGAAATTGAGACAGAGGAACCGTCCTCGTTAAAGAGTTCCAGAGCGCGCGGTTTGGTGGCATCGCGCTTGAGTAGCCCGCGCGCCTCCAGGGCAGATAGATGGGCGTGCACGGTGCTGGGGGAGGAAAGGCCCACGGCAGAAGCCATCTCGCGCACGCTGGGCGGATAACCCTTCTCCTGCTGATATTCCTTGATGAAGTCGTAAATTTGCTGCTGACGCTTGGTAATTTTGCGAGCCATCAGGGCATCCTCTCTACCCATGTCAAACAAATGTTCGAATTTTGCTTGACAGGAACAACTGTTCGAAGATAATAATAACCGAACATTCGTTCTCGCGCTAGACATTTTTGTCCGCGCGGCTTGATAAAACTGTTCTCAGCAAAACACGCGAGAGGAGAACATGATGAACGCAACGAATATGGTCCAGGGAAACCTCGCCCTTAAGCTCGAGACGTCTGCAGAATACACTTTTACGGTTGTTCAGGGTGGCCGCTCCGGCTTTCAGCCTTTGACCGTAAAGCCTGCTCGCAATCAGCAGGCTGTAGCCGCGCCGGGCCGCGTTGCCCTGAAGGTTCCGACGATTGTCGCCGTTGCCATTGCGCTTACGCTCTTCTTTGTCCTCGCTACGTCGGTCTTTAGCGCTCGTCACGCCGCGTATGCCGAGTCCGTTTCCAACGTTACCTATGAGACCATTCGCGTTCAGTCTGGTGATTCTCTTTGGTCGCTTGCCGAGGAATATCCAATCGAAGGCCTTTCCACGCAAGAGACTTCCGACATGATCCGTAACGTCAATCATCTGGAGCATGGTTCGCTCGCCGCCGGTGCGCATCTTAAGGTTCCTGCTCGTTCGTAATCATTATCGCGCTGCGCATGGTACCCTTGTTATCGTTTAAGAGGAGGTACCATGCGCTGTCCCAAATGCGGCAAGGCACATACCCGCGTCGTTGATTCCCGTATGCAGGAGTCAAATAACACCATTAAGCGTCGCCGCGAATGTTGCTCGTGTAACTATCGCTTTACAACGTTCGAACGATGCGAAGACCCAATCGAGGTCATTAAGTCGGACGGAACCAAGCAGCGGTTCGATCGCAATAAGCTGCTCGTCGGCTTGATGCGCGCCACTATCAAGCGCGATATCGACACTAAGAAGCTCAATGAGATTATCGATGACATCGAGGTCGAGCTGCACTCTCGCACGCTGACGGCCGTTACGTCCCATGAGTTGGGTGACATGGTACTCAAGCGCTTGGCCAAGATCGACAAGGTGGCGTACATCCGCTTTGCCTCGGTCTACCGCGATTTCAAAGACGTCGATGAGTTTCTGCAAGAGCTCGACAAGCTAAGGTGATTCCATGTCCAACATTACCGTCAACATAAAGCGTCTCGACCCCACCGTCGAGCTTCCCAAATACGCCCATCCCACCGATGCCGGCTTGGATTTGCGCTCCAACGAGGACTGCATTCTGAAGCCCTTCGAACGCCGTCTGGTCTCTACTGGGCTGGCCATCGCCCTGCCCGATGGCTACGCCGGCTTCGTCCAGCCCCGAAGCGGTTTGGCCATCAAGCAGGGCCTGTCTATAGTCAATACGCCGGGCCTCATCGACGCCCACTACCGAGGAGAACTCAAGGTTATCCTCATTAACCTGGATCCCTCCAACAACATCCAAATCAACAAAGGCGACCGCATAGCCCAACTTGTCATCCAAGAAGTCCCCACGGTCAACCTCATAGAAGTAGAAGAACTAGACGAAACCGACCGAGGCAACGGAGGCTTCGGCTCCAGCGGCGTCGCCTAGGGGCGCTCGTATCCCTCCCGCCCGGGGCTTACCTATATCATTCCATGCTCAAACATTCTCGCGTCGCTTCGCTCGCTGCGAAACTGCGCGTGGAACGATATAGGTAAGCCCCGGGCGGGCGGCTACTCGCTTGAAACAATATTTACTTTTCTAGTAAGCCGATGCGACAAAGGGGCTGTCCCTTTGTCGCATCGGCTTACTGTATTTATATTTTCCTGTTTTACCTTTGCAGGTTCTAATGGAGGGGATACCGAAGTAGCTGCTAGTAAGTAAACGCAGCCGCTCTGCCGGAGCCGCCCTTATATCGTTCCACGCGCAGTTTCGCAGCGAAGCGAGAATGTTTGAGCATGGAATGATATAAGGGCGGCTCCGGCAGAGCGGCGGACATTCGACTAGCGGTTATGCGCGGGCTTTCCGCCCCAGTAGAAGCGGCAGAAGGCTCGTTTGCGCTTTTGGGGCTTGCCTACGAGCTCCATGGTTGCGATGGCGATGTCTTTGGCAGCGTGAGGGCGGCGTAGTACTTCGCCGTTGATGAGTAGGGCTTTGAGTGATTCGGGATGGTCGTGCAAGTGACGTAGGGTTACGATGAGTTCTCGTGCGGTGGTGACATGCATGCTGGCGCCCATGCCGGTGAGCATCGTGGTGTTGGCCTTTTCCTGACCGTATGATTTGCCCAGTAGGATCATCGGCAGATGCGCGCACAGGCACTCGGTGACGGTGAGCCCGCCCGATTTGAGGATTGCCAGGTCGCAGCCGTGCATGAGGGCCGCCATGTCATCTACGTAGTCCAGTACCGTCACGTTGTCGAGCTTCATGGCGTCGAAGAGCGTTTTGAGTCGGTTGGCGTATTCCTTATCCTTGCCCGGTAAAAAGACAAAGTGCATGTCCTCAAAGCTGCGTAAGAAGGGGAGCGTGTGGTCCATCGCGGCACGGAAACGCACGTATGGTTGGGGCAAACTGGCGCCGGCCATCACCAATACGACGGTTTTGTCTATGGGGAGATTGAACTTGCTGAGCTCATCTTCGCGTTTGTAATCTGAATCGAAACCGGCACGAATGGGAATGCCCGTTATGCGGATCTTTGACTCGGGAACCTTGCGCGGGCGCAGCGTTTCGGCCATAAACTCGTTGGCTACGCAGAATAGGTCGGTGTCCTTGTGGGGCCAAAAGCCTTCAACTTCATAGTCTGTTGGTACGCAGATGACCGGGTAATCGATACCCGTGATGACGCGGGCGCCCACAGCGACGTTGGCCGCCGTAATGTGTGTTGCGACCACGGCTATGGGCCTGCGGGTCCGGACGTATTCGTTGAAGGCGGGGAACATAATTCGTGACCATGCTGTGCCGCCGCCCCAGAGCAGATGTCCTGTAAGCGTATATCGCCAGGTCAGGTCGTAAATGGGACGCGTGGCGCCGGTAAACGACGCTGCTGTTTTATTACCATCGAACCTAATGCGTCCAAAATCGAGGATATCTAGGACTTCGATCTCAATATCCTTAGGGATTCCCTTGGTGCCGCGGATAAGGTCAAATGCTTGTGCAATCGCGTTGGCGGCGGCTTTGTGGCCCGATCCAACCGATGCGTGCACAATGGTTACCAGGGGTTTTTGTGCAGGTGAAACGGTCATTTGCTCCGGTTGGGGAGTGGCTTGCATGGGCAGGGGAGCGCTATTGCTCGTCTGCGTTTGATCCATCGATAACTCCCCTTCAGCTTTGTTACGCGATTTATCATTGTAGTGCATGAGTGTCATGTTCACGTAAATTTGGGTATGAGCGCAAAGAACGACAACGTTTCGACGAGAGGATTCTTCATGACTACCGATCAGCCGATTGATGTTGCGATTATCGGTGGAGGCCCCGCGGGCTATGCTGCCGCCATTTACGCTGCGCGTGCCAACCTGACGACGACCGTGATTGAGCAGGGCATGTCGGGTGGACAGATCGCCACGACCAATGAAGTCGAGAACTATCCGGGCATTCCGCTCTTGAGTGGCGCCGAACTCGGCGAGCGTTTTCAGCAGCATGCAGAGGGCTTGGGAGCTCAGGTCGCATGGAGCATGGTTACGGGTATCGATTACGATGCCGATGCAGCGCTGTTTACGGTGCATCACGATATGGGCGATACGCTGGCCTCGAGCGTTATCGCTTGCATGGGTGCCACGCCGCGATCTGCTGGTTTTGTTGGCGAGGATACGTATCGCGGTCGTGGCGTTTCATATTGCGCAACATGTGACGGCATGTTCTTCCGCGGCAAACAGGTCTTTGTCATCGGCGGCGGCAATGCTGCCTGCGAGGAGGCTCTGTTCCTGTCAGATATTGCCAGCAGTGTGACCATCGTGCTGCGCCGCGACCAGTTTCGTGCGCCTGATGGTGTTGTTCAGAAAGTACTCGAAAAGGACAATAATACAGTTAGGTACCAAACTAGTATTGTTGAACTTTCTGGTGAAGCGATGCCAACGACGATTGCCTTTAAGGACAATGCATCCGGGGAAATTCATACCGAGTCATTTGAGCCTGGCTCGTTTGGCATTTTTGTCTTTACCGGCACGCAACCCCATACCGAGCTTGTTGAGCATTTAGTCGATCTGGCGCCTGATGGCGGCATTCTGACTGATGAATCCATGGCGACACGCACGCCAGGTCTATTCGCTGCTGGCGACATCCGTTCCAAACGCTTACGCCAGGTTGTGACCGCCGTTTCTGACGGAGCCATAGCAGCAACGAGCGCATACGCGTTTCTCCGCGGATAAGTACGATAATATATCTTATGTAAGGTTGTTATCTATTAACTAAATGGCGGGACGATGCATCAGTGCACTGTCCCGCCATTTTTCTTGCAGGCTATATGGTATGCAAAACTAGATAACCTAGAATACAATATAGAAAATGAACGGAGGACCTTTATGAACCACGTTAAACACGTTATTCCGATGTCTGATTCGTCGGTCAGCATTAAGCCTGAGGATATTCAGCCCACTGTGCTGCCCGATGCATTTATTCAGTCCGATATCGTGCGCAAACTCAATACGTTGAGTCTGCCGCGCTATGACCAGTTGCCCAATGTGACGCTCTACCGCGACCAGGTTATTGAGTATGTTGCGCTGTGGATGGAGCCGCTGTTCATTTGCGTTGAGCAGCCTATCATTACGCCATCGATGATCAATAACTACGTAAAGGTCGGCCTAGTGCCTGCTCCGGTCAAAAAGCAATATGGCCGCGAGCAGATTGCCCGCCTGATCGCTATCTGCATCTTTAAGCAGGTGCTACCTATTGCTGCTGTGCAGGCACTCTTTAACATTCAGCGTTTGAGCTACGATGCCCCGACGGCCTTTGATTATGTGGTCGATCAGCTCGAGGCATCGATTCGTGCGGCGTTTTCCGTCGAGCAGACTCCCGTGCCCGATACGGCGCATCAGGTAACGCGTGAGTCGCTGCTTGTGCGTAGCGCGGTATCGTCCTTCGTTTCGAAGGCTTACTTGATGAGCTATCTCAAGTTCAACGGGTTTAATAGCTAGCCGACGTATAAAACGGGCGGTACAAAGAGCCATCTGTCGCTTTGTCCCGCCCGTATTTTTGCTTGGTTGGACTTTATTTGCCCGAAGCTAAGCCCATGCCGTAGCCGATGATGAGGCCGTGCATCTCGGCGTAATAGGAATCCAGGCCGTTGCAGGGCATGATGATGGTCTTGGAGCCGGGCCAATGCTCGACTATGCGGTCAGTAAGCGCCTGTGCTCCAGCTTCGTTCTCAACGTGATCGATGATGACCTCGCCGCCGGCAAAACCCTCGGCTTCCATGGTATCGATAATCTTGTTGAGCATCTTCTTTTCGCCTCGCGTGTGCCCCACGAGTTCGATTTTACCGGCCTCACTCGCCGTGCCCAAAATGCGGATATTGAGCTTGTTGGCAATGACGCCGGCTGCCTTAGGGATACGTCCGGCTTTGGCGAGGTTTTCGTAATTGCACAAGCTGAAGAGGATTTTGCTGTTCTGCTCAAGGCTATCGAAGTATGCGCAAGCGTCCTCGAATGAGACATCCGGGTTGCTTGCAAGATAGCGGTCGAACAGCAAGAAAATGAGGTCCATTTTGCCGCCAGCTGCGCGTGAATTGACTAGATGAATCTGTCGGTCGGGCTCCTCGGCAAGAACCATATCGCGAGCCGTGGCTGCCGCGTTGTAGCTGCCCGACACGCCCTCAGAGATCGGCATGCAGATGGTCTTGTCTGCCAATTTGAGGAGCTCGGCCCACTCCCCTACGCTGGGACAAGCGCTCGAAGAAGCGTTCGTCTCCGCCTGAACAGCGCAGTTGAGCTCATGAACATCAAGCGAAAGGTCATCGACGAATTCACGCTCCCCCACTCGAATTTTGAGGGGCGCAAATGAAAAGGTGGTATGGGGCGCGGTCGGTTGCCAATCGCGGAGGTTGCAGCTTGAATCGGAGATAAGTGCCCAGCTCATAGAGGGTCCTTTCTAATTGTTCCCTAACAATTATAGCCATCTTGCAGACCGATTGGGTCGCTATCTAGTATTCAAAACTAGATAGCGACCTGCACGAAAGGTAAAAGAATGGACCCCATGACTCAAAGCCACGAGGTCCATATCCGATTGCTTTATCTGAATACTTAGTAGCGCACGAAGATGTAGTTATTGTTCATGCCGGCGGCAACGGAGCTGATGATAACACCCGTGTTGTAGTCGGAAGCATGAATCATCTGACCACCACCGATGTAAATGCCGGTGTGGTACGAGTTGACCACAACGTCACCGGGCTGCGGATCGGACACACGCGTCCAGCCCATAAAGGTACCCGTGGTGCCCAGGCGGCAATAGCGACCAGTGAGGCAATAGCTAACAAAACCAGAGCAGTCGAAGCTGTTCGGGCCAATTCCGCCCCAGGAATAAGCGCAACCAAGCTTACTGTATGCACGCGATACAACAGAACCGCCGTCGACGGACTGGCTCGGAGCAGAAGGCGTCGGAGCTGGAGCGGGCGTGGAGGGCTGCGGCGTCGGAGCAGGTGCCGGCGTAGGAGCCGGAGTGTTGCCGCCCTGGTTGTTGTTATTGCTGGTCTGGCCACCGTTGTTGGTCTTCTCGGTCGTACCGGCAGTCTCGTTGCTCACCGTGGCCTTCTCGGCGGTGCTGGCGTTGATGCCGGCCTGCAGTGCGGCGTTGGCCTCGGCCTCTGCGGCAAGCTCGGCTTGCAGCTGCGAATCCAGGGAGTTTACGACGTTCTGGGCTTCAGCCTGCTGGGCGTTAAGCTCGTCGACCTTCTTTTGCGTGGCGGCGACGTTCTTTTCCTGCTCGGCCTGCTTATCGGTGAGCTGCTGCTTAAGCTCCTTGACCTCTTGAATGGTCTGAGCCTGCTTATCGGAAACTTTGCCGTAGTAGAACAGACGGTTGAGCATATCGCTCAGGTCGTCGACGCCCGTCAGAACCTGAAGTAGGCTCAGGCCACCGGTCTTGTACTCGCCTGCCACGTAGGTGGAAAGCTTGGCCTGGCCATCGGCGATCTCCTGCTGCTTTTGCGTGATCTCGCCGGCAGTCTGATCGAGCGCCTGCGTCTGCGTGGCGAGCTCATCGTAAATCTGCTGGGTTTGGGTACCGATCTGCTCGAGCTTCGTACGAGCAGCGGCAAGGTCGGATGCGGTATCGGCGTAGGCAGGAGCCGCGAGGCCCAAGCCCAAAACACAAGCGAGGGTTGCCGTAGCAGCGCAGCGTGCCATGTTTTTGTGCGTGTTTGCTGTGCGCATGTAGCTTCCTTTCCAGTAACTAAGGGTAACGGCTAGTCCACCGTCACCAGGCTAAAGAGCTCCACATCGTCATCGGGCGGCGTGAGCTTCTCGCGCGGGTTGAGAAACGCAAGCTCAAGGATACAACCGTAACCGACAAGCTTTGCGCCCATATCTCGCGCCAGTTTACCTGTTGCCTCGACGGTTCCGCCCGTCGCGACCAAGTCGTCCAGAATCAACACGGTATCTTTAGAGCTGATAGCGTCGGCGTGGATCTCAATTGAATCGGTGCCGTATTCGAGCTCGTAGCTCTGACTTACGGTCTCGCGCGGTAGCTTGCCAGGTTTACGTGCGGGAACAAAGCCGGCGCCAAGGGCTACAGCCACCGGTACGCCAACCATAAAGCCGCGAGCCTCGGGACCCACGACCTTGGTGATTCCCATGCCGGCAAAGTGCTCGACGAGGGCATCGGTCATGGCTTTGAGCGCCTCGGGATTGCCAAAGAGCGGCGTGATGTCCTTAAAGATGACTCCGGGCTCGGGATAGTCGGGGATATCGACGATTTGAGATTCGAAGTCGTACATTGCATGACCTTTCAATGGGTTGCCGAAATTTCAGCAGCGGTTATATGCCCGCGGTGGCGGTGCCGGATTGCGAAGGGGCGACGACCTTGAGCGGCTTTACGAGAGAATCCTCGTGCGAAGCCGGCGCGGCTGTCTCTTCGTTTTTGGCCTTGGTGGACTCGGAGCGAGTGATTTCCTCATCGAGTGCATCGATGTCGGCGTCCTCGACCACGGCGTTGAGCGACTCAAAAACGCGGTTCTTGAGCAGCGCAGTGTGCACACCTTCTGTCAGGTCGTGAAGCTTCTTAAACGCACGCTCGAGTTTGGCGTCGCGCTCGTCATCGGAGGTATCCATTCCGAGCATGCTCACGAGCACCTGCTCAAACATCGAGGACTCGCGGTTGGCGGAAGACACGTACTGACGCAGGTTGCGCGGCTCGATATGGAAGCGTGACAGCTCGGAGCAGTAGCGGATGATCGGGAAATCGCGACCATCGACGAGCTCACGATTTTGCGGACTCTTGATGATGCGAATGAGGTCGTTCTCGGCGAGCGAGCGGATAAACGAAATCTCGACGCCCAGCATATCGGGAATGGTCTCGATGGGATGCAACTTTTGCTTAGTCTCCTTGGGCTCCGTCTTGAGCGGAACATCGGACAGCAAGCCCACCTCGTAGGCGAGCGTCGACAGGTCCGTGGCGTTTTCCAAGCGCTGCTTAATTACGTTGAGCGGCATATAGCGAGTCTTCTGCAAGTGCAGAATGACCTCCAGGCGATCAACGTCCTCCTTGGAGTACTGACGGTATCCCTTAGGCGTACGATGAGGGGTAATGAGCCCCTCATCCTCTAGAAATCTTATTTTTGAGTTCGAAAGATCGGGGTATGCGCCTCGAAGTAGGTTGACGACTTGGCCGATACTCAGATAGTTGCGTTCGGCCATGCCCTACTCACCGGTTTCGATGCGCTCCGGCGTGCTCTCGTGGTAGATGAGCGTAAACGTACCAATCTGGACGGAAGAACCGTCGTGCAGCGGGGCTGCATTGACGATGGCACCGTCGACCCAGGTGCCATTGAGCGAGCCTAAGTCCTCGATGCGAGCGCCGAGGCCCTCGCGAATAATGCGCGCATGGCTGCGCGAAACGGTCATGTCATTGAGGAAGATGCCGTTTGCAGGATCGCGACCGATGGTGGTCACGTCGTCCTCGAGCTCAAAGGCGGCACCAGTCTGCGGACCCTTGACGATGGACAGAACGGGGGCGGTGATGCGCACGTTGGCCATGAGGTCGGGAACGGTGACGTCGCTTGAAGGCACGCGGAATACGCAGGTAGCGTCAGCAGTCTTATCATTCTGAGGCATATTGTTAACCATGTTGTCCATGACAACCCCTAACTTATCGCGGACGTGCCGCAAATAATGAACCGTACGTAATCATACCCCAACGAATCAGTCTTCGATTTCAGGGTTCAGAAAGTCGATGTCCTCATCCTCGGGATGCGTGAGAGCCTGTTTAATGGCCGCTCCGCCCTTAATGGAGTAGATGACAGCCGTGAGCATGGAGAAGATCACGCCGCCGTACACAAAGAAGATGCCGAGGGGCACCGAGCTTCCGTTGAGGCCCGGGAAGGCCGTGAGGGTTGAAGGTAAAAGTTGCAGGCCGTCAACAACGGGGAAACCGAGCAGCATGAGCGAGAATCCGGTCATGAGCAGCGCTGTGGCAATCTTTCCGGGGAAGACGACATCGATGGGGCGACGGTGATAATGACGAACGATAAGCGTGCCGATGCCCAGATAGATGTCGCGGCCAATAATGAGCACGCAGACCCAGATGGGCAGCTCTCCGCGAACCACCAGTCCCAGTACACCGGTGAACAGCAGCGCGCGATCACAAATTGGATCCATGACCTTGCCAAGCCACGAGACCGTCTTGGTCATGCGGGCGATCTGGCCGTCCATCCAGTCGGTGGAGGCGGCAACGGCGTAGATAACGATGGCGATGACGCGGTTGTTATCCGTCACAAACAGGTACAGAAATACCAGGGTGAGGATCAGGCGCGTAAAGGTGATGAAATTGGAGATCGTAAAGATCTTATTCGACGGGTAATCGGAAGTGCCGATAAGCTCCTTTTTGATCTTCTTTTTGATGCCCACAGGACTCCCCCGCTGGTTAACGACAAAACTTTCGATACTATACCCGTTCCGGCGATGTCTATCCAGCGCAGCCATAGAGAGTCCAGACATGTGGAGGGCGCTATTAGGCGGGGGATTTCGCATTCGTGTACATCTGCCTCCAAACATGTCGAAAAATGTCGATTTTGGTGGCTAATGTACACGTTTTGATTCGGTGATTACATCGATCGGGAACGTTGTTACTTTAAGCAAAATAATCATGGTGATTAAAACAAAAAAGGTCAGGCACTAAGTGCCTGACCTGCAAACTTCTGGTCGGGACGACTGGATTCGAACCAGCGACCCCTTGACCCCCAGCGAGGTCAGAATGACCCTGACCTGTGCTTATTTTGTTAAAACACGCGCAGATAGCGCAAGTAGCGCATTTCCGCATTTGCAAATTTTACCAGCTCAGCTCGGTCTGTCCAGATAGCATATTTTCGGCTTCGAGGAGCGCGGTGCAGCCGATGATTTAATCAACGGGGGTAGGAGCCCCGAATCGTCGCCTCTCCGGGTTCCCGCAGGTGGGCCCGCCTGTTTCTAATCAACTGCGGATTTAGGAGCAGACATGCAGAACGAGAAATGCAGCAATAAAACCTTACGCGTATGCGGAGCCGGCGGCGTGAGGAAGAACAAGGGCAAATGGCAGGCTGTCGTGACGGTGGCCGACGAGATGACCGGGAAGAAGGTCCAGAGGACCAGGAACACCCGCGTGCCCTGCCTGAAGCAGAGCGCGCGGGGAAAGGCGGCGGCGATGCGCGTCCTCGCGGAATTCAGGTCGGAGGTCGAGCTGGAACTCGCCGAGGCCGAGGAGGCGAGGGCCGCTATCGGCGCCGGGCTTCCCGCCGAACAGCGGGATGACTACGCCGCGCTGCCGCTTTCCGAGGCGCTCGAGAAGTTCATCGACTTCTGCCTGGAGATGAACAGGATCACCCCGACGACCCGCGACGACTACCACTACAGCGCCCTGCACATCAAGCGAGACGAGCTGGGTCTGGTCCCCGTGAACGAGGTGACGACCGACGACGTCAACGCGTGGTCGAGGCGCAGGATCGCCCTGGGCACGGCGCCGGACACGCTCAACAAGTCATTCAAGCTCGGCAAGCGGCTCTACGCCGTCCTGCTGAAGCGCAGCAACGACACGATCGGGAGGAACCCGTTCGACGGCGCCCTCGCGCCCAGGGTCATCGCCAGGCCCAGGAACGCGCTGCGCTCCGACCTCGTGCCGAAGCTCAACTCGGTGACCTCGATGATGCCGGACTCGACCTTCAGGCGGACGGTCGTGCTCGCCCTGCACACCGGGATGCGCATCGGCGAGGTCTGCGGCCTGCGCTGGTGTGACGTCGACTTCGAGTCGGGGCTCATCACGGTCAGGCACTCGGTGGCCTACGTCAAGGACAGGGGCTCCTTCATCAAGGACACCAAGAACCACGACCTGAGGACGATCCCCGTCGACCCGGTGGGCCTGCTCCCCTTCCTGAAAGAGATCCACGAGATCGATTCGCAGAGGCTCCGGGAGGCATCGGCCCTCGGCCTGCGCGACCTCGCGACAGCTACGTCGTGTCGCGGCCGGACGGCTCCTTCGCCACCACCAGTTACATCCGCAGGGCGTTCAAGACGTTCTCGGAGACCAACGGCCTCATGGGCACCAACGACGAGCTGATCACGTTCCACGGCCTGCGCCACACCTTCGCGACGCAGTGGATCCGCCACGGCGGCGACATCAAGGCGCTGCAGTCGATCTTCGGGCACAAGGACGCCATGGTCACGCTCAACGTCTACGCCGACATCGAGCCGATGTCCAAGATCCAGAACATGCTGCGCGTGTTGCCGAGCCTGTGGCGAGGCTACCTCGGCCTGAGGGTGGACCCCGGCCCCATGTTCCAGCAGAAGATCCGCGAGGCGATCGAGACGCTCGAGGCGTTCGGCTACGGCATCTCCGAGCCTGACGACCGCAAAGTCCTCATCCGCGACGTTCAGACGATAAGCCGCCTCTACCCCACCGAGTACGCGGCAGTGCTGGGGGCCATCCCGACCGAGGCGACCGTGGTCGAGTAGAGGCTGAGACATGCGCTTTCCCAAATCCGTAGCGCAAGTACGGGAATGTGGAATAGCGTTCACATATATTCTACCCGGTCATCTCGGTGACGCAAATGCGGCACGGGTTTCCGCGAACGCGGATGCCCGTGCCCCTTGATTATCAACCTCATCAGAACACCTCCCACATTCATCCGCACATGTGCGGATGAATGTGGGAACCCGATACC
>USPT01000005.1 GCA_900556705.1 uncultured Collinsella sp. | reverse complement strand
TGGTGGGAACCACGGGCGCAGGCAAGACGACGCTCATCAACCTGCTCATGCGCTTTTACGAGATCGACGGCGGCCGCATTACGCTTGACGGTGTGGATACGCGCCTCATGGACCGCGGTGAGCTACGGCAGCAGTTTGGCATGGTGCTGCAGGACGCCTGGCTATTCGATGGCACGATTGCCGAAAACATCGCCTACGGCTGCCCCGAGGCAACGCGCGAGGAGATCGTGGCCGCCGCTCGTGCCGCGCAGGTCGACTTTTTCGTGCGCACTATGCCGCAGGGCTACGACACGCGTGTGGCTAACGATGCCGAGAGCATTAGTCAGGGCCAACGCCAGCTGCTGACCATTGCGCGCGTGCTGCTCAACAACCCGGCGATTCTCATCCTGGACGAGGCGACCTCAAGCGTGGATACGCGTACCGAGCTTGCCATCGGTCGTGCCATGGACGCGCTCATGCGCGGGCGTACGAGTTTTGTGATCGCGCACCGCCTGTCGACGATTGTGGATGCCGACCTGATCTTGGTCATGGATCACGGCAACATTATCGAGCAGGGCACGCATAAGGAGTTGCTGGCTGCCGAGGGAGCCTACGCCGACCTCTATCTGAGTCAGTTCGCATAATGTGACAAAGGGACGACCCCTTTGTCACATTGGAAATAAGGCGCGCCGGGGATGAATTCCCTGGCGCGCCTTTTGCGTCGATGCCGATGTTGTTTTGTGCCGCTTGCGTTCCTAGCGCTCGTCCACGAGCTTGGTGACGAGGGCCTTAAGCTCGGCCACCTCTTTCTCGAGCTCTTTGACGCGGCGGGCGTTCTCGGTGATGCCCTGGCGGTTGAGGGCGGACTGCTCGGCGGCGTCGTCGGGCATGTACTCGCGATGCTGCTTGGCGTCGAAGCTCTCCTCGAACACGCGGCATCCGTTGCGCTTGATGATGCGTCCCGGCACGCCCACGACGGTGCAGTTGTCGGGTACGTCCTTGACGACGACCGAATTGCCGCCGATCTTGACGTTGTTGCCGATGCGAATGTTGCCGAGCACCTTGGCGCCTGTGCCCACGGTGACGTTGTTGCCCAGGGTGGGGTGGCGCTTGCCGGTTTCGTTGCCGGTGCCGCCGAGCGTGACGCCCTGGTAGAGCACACAGTTGTCGCCCACAATGGTGGTCTCGCCGATGACGACGCCCATGGCGTGGTCGATAAAGAAATGCTTGCCGATCTGTGCGGCGGGATGAATCTCAACGCCGGTGATGTGGCGGGTGATTTGCGAGAGCACGCGGGCGAGCGAGCGATGGCCGTGCTCCCACAGCCAGTGCTCGGGCACGTGGTTCCACTTGGCGTGCAGGCCAGGATAGGAAAGGAAGATGACCAGACCGTTTTGCGCGGCGGGGTCCTGCGCTTGGACGGTCTTGATGTCCTCGCGGATGGTATTGATAAAGCTCACCGGCCGCCCTCCCTTAGCGCCATGGCAATGCGATTCAATAAAGTATAGCGATTCGCTAGGGATTAGGAAGGACAATCTTGGCAGCTTTGCACGACAGGTGTCAGTTATGCAAACTTACTGGTAATGGAGTCATGCTTTTGTGGGGTTGCGCACGAGGGGGCGCCGCAACCGTATACTGGTCAACTTGGACGTGTCCGCGCCCACAACTGAGAGGTTTTACTTCATGGGTTTCATCAATTTTATTGCCGAGCTGCTTAAGGACCCGCGCACCGCGATCGCCAGCTGGATCGCCGCCGGCCCGCTTATGGCCTACGGCTGCGTGTTCCTGATCATCTTTATCGAGACGGGCGTGGTGTTCTTCCCGTTCCTTCCCGGCGATTCGCTGCTGTTTGCTTCGGGCTTCTTTGCCCACAACGGTGGCTTTAACATCGTGGCCCTGCTGGCCGTCGCATGGGCGGCTGCCATCTTGGGTGATCAGTGCAACTTTATGATCGGTCACTTCTTTGGCAAAAAGATCATCGCTTCGGGCAAGGTCAAGGCCATGACGCCCGAGCGCATTAAAAAGTCCGAGGACTTCTTAGACAAGTGGGGCCACCTGGCTATTTTCCTGGGCCGTTTCTTCCCGTTTATCCGCACTTTTGTGCCCTTTATCGCCGGCATGGGCGGCATGCACTGGCGTAACTTCGTTATCTTTAACGTGCTGGGCGGCATTACCTGGTCGACGCTCTTTACGCTGCTGGGCTACTTCTTTGGCGGCATCCCCTTTGTGCAGGAGCACTTTGAGCTGCTGATCGTCGGCATCGTTGCCGTGTCGATCATCCCGACCGTGGTCGGTCTGGTTAAGGCTAAGCTGGGCAAAAAGAACGCGTAGCTCGAGCCAGCGCGCAAACCGTGCAGTTGAGGCCCGTCACCGCTTACGGTGGCGGGCCTCTTTAGTTTCGGTCAAATGAAAATACTTTAGTTAGTTAAAGAAAAACGTTTTATCCGACGCGCGTGCGGAGTACAATCTCGTGCATGCGAATCGACGTGCCATCGGCTTTGATGCTGTTTGCGTGTCCCGTCCGGCTCTACGCTCCGGGCGTGCGACGTTGCGACGCGGCCGGCCTCGGTCCTTGCGTGCGGGTTCGCGAGTTTGCAACTGTGTATGTAAGGAGCGACATATGACTGTCGAGAAGAAGGATATCGATTGGGGTAGCCTCGGCTTTGGCTACATGAAGACCGATTACAGCTACGAGGCCCATTGGAAGGACGGCGAGTGGGACGAGGGTGGCCTGACCACCGATCACACCCTGCATGTCTCCGAGTGCGGCGGCATCTTCCATTACTGCCAGGAGGTCTTTGAGGGCCTGAAGGCCTACACCGCCGAGGACGGCAGCATCGTCTGCTTCCGTCCCGACATGAACGCCGAGCGCATGTATAACTCTGCCCAGCGCCTCGAGATGCCCCCGTTCCCCAAGGACAAGTTCGTTGAGGCCGTCAAGCAGGTCGTCTCTGCCAACGCCGCCTGGGTTCCGCCCTTCGGCTCCGGCGCGACCCTGTACGTGCGTCCGTTTATGATCGGTTCCGGTGACGTGATCGGCGTGGCTCCCGCTCCTGAGTACACGTTCCGCATTCTCGTGACCCCGGTCGGTCCGTACTTTAAGGGTGGCCTCAAGCCCGTCAAGCTGCGCGTTTCCGAGTATGACCGTGCCGCACCGCACGGCACCGGCAACATCAAGGCCGGCCTGAACTACGCCATGTCCCTTAAGCCCACGATGGAGGCCCATCGCGAGGGCTATGCCGAGAACCTGTATCTCGACTCCGAGTCCCGCACCTATGTCGAGGAGACCGGTGGCGCCAACGTCCTGTTCGTGAAGGAGGATGGCACCCTCGTCGTTCCTCAGTCGCACACCGACTCCATCCTGCCCTCCATCACCCGTCGTTCGCTCGTTCAGGTTGCCGAGGATCTGGGTATGACCGTCGATCAGCGTCCCGTCGAGTGGGCCGAGGTCAAGGCCGGTACCTTTGTGGAGTGCGGCCTGTGCGGCACCGCTGCCGTCATCTCCCCGGTGGGCGAGATCGACAACAAGGTCTATGGTGCCGATGAGACCGTGACCTTCCCGGCTGGCTACACCGAGATCGGCCCCGTGATGAAGAAGCTTCGCGAGACCCTGACTGGTATCCAGTCCGGTGCTGTCGAGGATAAGCACAACTGGGTTTACACCGTCGCGTAATTTGTCTTACCTATCCGGGCAGAGAGCAAGTTCCCTCCCGGCGCGTCCTCGGACATGCAAGAAGCCCTCGCTGCGCACTTCGTGCGGCGAGGGCTTCTTGCGTTCTGCGGAGTGCGCCGGGAGGGAACTTGCTCTCTGCCCTGCTGGTTCGGCGATGTCACAACGGGTAATGATTAATCTGAATAAAGATGGTGCGCGGCCTATTGGCCGCGCCTTGTGCGTGGATAAGAAAAGGGCCCAAGGTTTGTGCCTTGGACCCCAAAGGGTTGATGAACTGGCTTAAGACTCGGCCGTGATTGTTAGAACTTGACGGTCGGTGCCTGGCGGGCGGCTTCGGCGGCCTCGAAGCCCTGGCGCTCCTTAAACTGGAAGATGCCGGCAAAGATAACGGCCGGGAACGTCTGGATGGCGTTGTTGTAGCTGAGCACGCAATCGTTGTAGCTCTGGCGCGCGTAGCTCACCTTGTTCTCGGTGTCCTCGAGCGTGGACTGGAGCTGCGTAAAGTTGGTATTTGCCTTAAGGTCGGGGTAGGCCTCGGCGACGGCAAAGAGCTGGCGCAGCGCACCGGTCAGCACGTTGTCCGCTTCCATCTTGGCCTCGGGGGTGGTGGCGCTCACGGCGGCGTTGCGCGCGTTGACTACGGCGGCGAGCGTGTCCTGCTCGTGCTTGGCGTAGCCCTTGACGGTCTCGACCAGGTTAGGGATCAGGTCGTTGCGGCGCTGCAGCTGCGTGTCGATGTTCTGCCAGGCATTATCGATGCGATTGCGCTTGGTGACCATGTCGTTGTAGATGCCGGCGATGGCGCTGGCGATCACAACGACAACAACGATACCGATGATGACGGGAAGCATGATGTCTCCGTTTCGAATGGCAGCGGCGTTTTGCGCCGGCTGCCGTTGGTGTAACGCTACTAGTATACCCGCAACCTTTGGCGATACCGAACTTTCCGGTAAGCGTTATGTTTCCGCCAAGGAGGGGCCGCCAATATGGAACGGGTGGTACAGGTGTAAGATATGCGACAAATTAAGGAATGCTGTCTACACCTTGAGGATGGCGATACGGATGGACCTTCGCATCAAGAAAACCTATCGTGCCCTGTTCGATGCCTTTACCGAGCTTTTGGAAGAGCATCGGTTTGAGGATTTGACGGTTGCCATGCTTTGCGACCGGGCCCTGATTCGCCGCACAACGTTCTATAAGCATTTTCGTGATAAAAACGATTACTTTGCCTTCTATATCGATGAGCTTATGACGGGCTTGCCGCAAAACCGGACCGATGCAGCGGACGCGGAGCCGCTTGATGACGTACGGGCGCTTCGCCATGAGGTCTTTGACGATGCCATGAATATGATTCTGGCGCATGAGCAGCTCATGGATAACCTTTTGGCCAGCAGCATGTCGGGAATGCTGACCGGCATGATTTGCGACCGCATTGCGCGTTCCATCCGCGAGCGTGTGATGAGCTCGCTTGCCGAAGACGCCCTGGCGCCCGTTTCGCTCGAGACGACATCGGAGTTTATCGCCGGTGGCATTATTCGATTGTTCACAAATTGGTGGGAATCGGGCCACGATCTTGAGCGTCGACCCGAGATGGCCGACGTGGTCGATGCGCTGTTTGAGCGCACCATGACGCCGGTGAATCACTAAGGTGGCGGAGAGAGGGGGATTCGAACCCCCGGAACGCTCTCGCGCTCAACGGTTTTCAAGACCGCCGCATTCAACCGCTCTGCCATCTCTCCGTGAGTCGTAATGATAGCATCGTTTTGGATTTGCAACAGGGAAGGCGAACGATGACGAGCACCGGAATCGATGAGAAGTTCATGAGCGAGGCGCTGGCGGAGGCGCGTGCCGCCGCGGCGGTGGGCGAGGTGCCGATCGGTGCCGTAGTGGTGCGCGCAGGTGAGATCGTCGCGAGGGCGCATAATCGCCGCGAGCTCGACCAGGACCCTTCGGCGCATGCAGAGTTCGCGGCCCTGTGCGCTGTCGCTCGGTCGCTCGGTCGCTGGCGCCTTTCCGATTGCACGGTCTATGTAACGCTCGAGCCCTGCTGTATGTGCGCGGGGCTTATGGTTAACGCGCGCGTGGGACGTTGCGTGTATGGCGCGACCGATGCCAAGGCGGGTGCACTGGGCTCGCTGTACGACCTCAATGCCGATTCGCGCCTGAACCATCGGTTTAATGTGACCGCCGGCGTGCTGGCAGGCGAGTGCCGTGAAGTGCTGAGCAGCTATTTTAGTGGGCTGCGTGGCACCGAAGGTGCTGGCTGCGGTTGTGGGGCCGATCTTGAGGCGCATGCCGCTCATGCCGAGGCGCTCGCGTGTGTCGAAGATACTGCCGTTGAGGCGGTCGATTTTGGTGCCGCGTGCCGCCGGCCCCGCCGTGTGCTGCTGGCGATCGACTCCTTTAAGGGTAGCGTTTCGAGCGCACAGGCGGAGAAAGCCGTTGCCGAAGGCGTGCGCCGTGTGTGGCCCGATGCCGAGCTGGGCGCTTTGCCGCTGGCAGATGGTGGCGAGGGAACGCTCGATGCCATTGCCGCGTGCGGCGGTGAGGTCGTGGCATGTGAAGTCGCAGGCCCCTTGGGCGACCGCGTGTCTGCCCGGATACTGGTGGACGACGAGCACGACTCGGCTGTAATTGAGATGGCCGAGGCGGCGGGTATTGGGTATTCGCCCTGCACGGAGCCGGCGGCGTTGGCGGCCACAACTTATGGCGTGGGCGAACTGATGCTTCGTGCGGTTCGCGCGGGTGCAAAGACGATCTATATTGGCTTGGGCGGCAGCGCCACCAACGACGGCGGCGCCGGCATGCTGCAGGCGCTGGGCGCGCGTGTGGTCGATGATCAGGGCTGCGATATCGCCCCCGGCCTGGCGGGCCTTGAACACGTGGCGGGTATCGATTTGGCACCAGCGCTTCGGGTACTGAATGGCGCGCGTGTCGTGGTGCTTTCCGATGTCGAGAATCCGCTCGTGGGGCGTCGAGGCGCACTGGCGGTGTTTGGCGGGCAGAAGGGTCTGCCGACGGATGATGCCGAGGCGCTGCGCAGGTACGACAGCTGGATGGTCGGCTATGGTCGCCTGCTCGATGCGGCGATTACCGGGGCGCGGGCTCAGGGGTTGTTGCGCGTGCCCGAGGGTGCACGGACATTTGGCTCGGTGCTCGGTGTGCCCGGTGCCGGCGCCGCCGGCGGCCTGGGCGCCGCGTTGCTAGCGCTCGGTGCGGAGCTGCGTTCGGGCGTGGAGACGGTGCTCGATCTGATTGGGTTTGACGAGCGCGTGCGCGATGTCGATTTGGTCATTACGGGCGAGGGCAATATGGATGAGCAGTCCGCCGCTGGAAAGGCACCGGTGGGCGTGGCCCGTCGTGCGAAGCGATATGGCAAGCCGGTGGTCGCCGTCGTGGGCGGTCGTGCTGACAACCTGGATGCGGTGTATGGGCAGGGTGTCGACTTAGTTCTGCCGGTCTGTCGCAGACCCATGCCCCTTGACCAAGCGCTCGACCCCCAGGAAGCCACAATCAACCTCATCTGCGCCGGTGAAGCCGCCGCCCGATCCTACGACCTCGCCCGCATCTAAGTCTCTCCAGGAAAGCTCAATATGTTGCGGTGAAATAGTTCCTGTTTTTGGCCCTCAGCCGCAAAACAGGAACTATTCCACCGCAACATCGAGAATGGCTATCCGAGGCTGGCCGCCTTGGGCCTTAGGTCGGACCGTCCGCCATGAAATGCGGTCATCTACTACGTTTAGCCGAGCACCCTCGACCATCCTGGAATATGCGAAAACAAAACCGCAGGTAGAAGGCTTGCCGATTTTCGAAAAAGCCGGCTATGGTTGGCTCCTACGGCTTAAACGTAGTAGATGGGCCCCTTTCGTTGCACAGCGTCAGACCAGTCTTTTTGGGACGGGGCTTATTTGACTACTTGTCGATCTGATTGCCCAAGTAGTCAAAAGCCCCGTCCGAAATTAGCCACCTTGCCCCATCGGGCGGGAGCGGGTAAAATATACCGAGCGTCTAGCGCGTTCGATGGGTTCGGATGACGACATGTTCCGAATCTGGTCAGGTCCGGAAGGAAGCAGCCATAAGGAGCCTCTGTCGGGCATCCGAATCCATCGAGCACACGGGCGCTTTTTGGTGCCGCGACATGGCCCGGCCGGCAACGAGGTATTTGGTGTCTCGCTGGTCCTCGGCTGCGCCTGCGGGATCGCTCGACTACCAAATACCTCGTCGCCGGCCGGGCCCCGTCGTCCAAAAATCACCCGTAGAGGCGCATTTATCGGATAATTTAATCCCTTGCTTTGTGTTGCTCGCTGGCTTTGCCAAAACAGCGGCGGATACATGCCTTGGGTACTGGTGGCCTTCGTGCTTGCTTCGCCTTAACATCTGTAACGAGTTGCTTACGCATCTCCAGTGCTCGCCGTACTATCATGAATCAGATTGAAGAGAGATGATGATAGGGAGCGCCTATTTATGATTGAGCTGCTCAGGCGTTTTGGTGGTAAGTTTCGCCGGTATATGGTGATTGGTCCTGCGTGCAAGCTGGTCGAAGTGATCTTTGACCTGCTGACGCCGCTGGTGATTGCCCGGATGATCGATAGAGGTATCGGCGCGCACGATGTCAACGCCGTCGTCCACTACGGTATGCTGCTTGGCGCTATGGCTGTGATCGGCATCTCGTTTACGCTCATCTGCCAAAAGATGGCGGCGCTGACCTCGCAGGGCATGGGTACCGATATCCGTGGTGCGCTTTACCAACACATCAATAAGCTGAGCTACGCCGAGCTCGACCGCTTTGGCACGCCGTCGCTCATCACCCGCATCACCAACGACGTCAACCAGGTGCAGCTTGCCGTGGCACTGG
This sequence comes from uncultured Collinsella sp., assembly GCA_900556705.1. Lineage (GTDB taxonomy): Bacteria > Actinomycetota > Coriobacteriia > Coriobacteriales > Coriobacteriaceae > Collinsella. Next base: position 11,191 of record USPT01000005.1, on the reverse strand, counting down.
GCGTACGCATGCTCATCCGCTGGCCCTTCCTGGCGGTGGGCTCCATGTGCGCGGCCCTTGCCATCGACCTTAAGCTCGGCATCATCTTTTTAATCTGCACGCCCGCCATCGGCCTGGTGTTTTGGTTTGTCATGGCGCGCTGCATTCCGTACTACAAGCAGCTGCAGGCAAAGCTCGACCGCATTGCGCTCATTTGCCGCGAGGGGCTTTCGGGCACCCGCGTGGTTCGCGCCTTTGTGCGCGGAGACCACGAGCGTGAGCGCTTTGCCCAAGCCGCCGACGACCAGGCCCATACCGCCATCGCGGTGGGCAAGCTCTCGTCGATCCTTAACCCCGTAACGTTTTTGGTGATGAACCTGGGCGTGTGCGCCATCCTGTGGGTGGGCGGCATCCAGGTCAACGTGGGTGAGCTTACGCAGGGCCAGGTCATGGCATTTGTGAACTACATGACGCAGACCCTGACCTCCATCGTGTACGTCGCCAACCTGGTCGTTGTCTTTACCAAGGCGAGCGCCAGCGCGTCGCGCATCAATGAGGTGCTCAACTGCGAGCCGAGCATCACCGACGAGGGCAACCAGCCGGTCGCACTGCCCGAGCCGGGCAATGTCGCTCCAGTCCCTGCGCTGAGCTTTGACCATGCGAGCTTTTCGTTTGGCGCGGGCGCGGCAAATGCCGTGAGCGATGTGACCTTGGAGCTCCCGCTGGGCAAAACGCTCGGCATTATCGGCGGCACGGGTAGCGGCAAGTCCACGCTCGTCTCGCTTATCCCGCGCCTGTACGATGCGAGCACCGGCAGCGTGAGCGTGATGGGTGCCGACGTGCGCACCTGGCCGCTCGACCAGCTGCGCCGTGTGGTCGCGACCGTTCCGCAGCGCGCGTCGCTCGTGAGCGGCACGATTCGCAGCAACCTAATCTGGCGCGACGATGCGGCAACCGACGATGAGCTTTGGGCGGCGCTCGATATGGCGCAGGCGAGCGAGTTCGTGCGCAAAAAACCTCAAGGTCTGGACGCGCCGGTCGAGGCGGGTGGCAAGAACTTTAGCGGTGGCCAGCGCCAGCGCCTGACCATCGCACGTGCTCTGGTGGGCTCTCCGCAGGTCCTAATCATGGATGACTCTGCCTCGGCGCTCGACTTTAAGACCGATGCGGCGCTTCGTCATGCCATTCGCGAGCGCAGCGTGCGCGGTGCCGCCGAGGGTGGGCTGCCGCTCACGACGGTCATTGTGAGCCAGCGCGTCTCGACCGTGCGCGACGCCGACATGATCTGCGTACTCGACCACGGCTCGGTTGCGGGCCTGGGCACGCACGATGAGCTGTACGCGACCTGCCAGCTCTACCGCGAGATCTGCCAGTCACAGCTTCGCCGCGAGGAGCTCGAGGGCCAGCAGGGGAGTACGGCGTCCGCGTCTGCTCCAAGTCCCGCGCCCGCCCCAGGTGCCGCGTGCGCCCCCGCATCCGTCCGCGCAAAGGAGGGCTGCTAAATGAATCCGTACACTTCCTCCGGTTCGGTCGCCACGATGACGGCCAACGTGTCCGGTAACGATAACCTCAACGACCTGAGCGACAGTCCGCGCCAGTCCGGCGATCCCGAGCGCTATCCCGCCGGCGCGGTGACCCGCCGCCTGCTGGGCTATGTTCGCCCGCATCGCGTCTCGTTTGCGGCATCGTTTTTGAGCGCTGCCGTCTCGGTTATCTTGCAGCTCTACACGCCCATCCTCATTGGTGAGGGCATCGACCAGATCGTTGCCGCCGGGCGGGTGGACTTTGACGCGCTGCTGCCGCTCGTTACCAAGCTCGCGATTGTCGTGGTGGGCGCGGCGGCCTTCCAGTGGCTGCAGGGCTATTGCGTCAACCGCTTGTCCTACGAGACGGTGCGCGACATGCGCGTGGAGGCGAGCGATAAGCTCAGTCGCATGCCGCTCAGCTTTATCGACAGCCACGCCCACGGCGACCTTATGAGCCGTGTGGTCAACGATGTCGACCAAGTGGGCGACGGTCTGCTTCAGGGCTTTACCCAGCTTTTCACCGGTGTTATCACCATCGTTGGCACGCTCGCGTTTATGCTCTCCATTAACCTGACCATGACGCTCGTGGTGGTGCTCGTCACGCCGCTTTCCATTTTTGCAGCCGGCGCCATCGCCAAGCTTTCCAACAAAAGCTTTACGGCACAGCAGCGCATTCAAGGCCAGCTCGGTGGCCATATCGAGGAGTATGTGGGCGTGCAAAAGCTTGTCGACGCCTTTGCCTATGGCCCCAATGCGCAGCTGCGCTTTGATGCCCTTAACGCCGAGCTCTATACGGCAGGCGAGCGCGCGCAGTTTATGGGCTCGCTCTCCAACCCCGGCACGCGCTTTATCAATAACATCATCTATGCCGTGGTCGCTGTGATCGGCTGCGTGGGCGTGATCACGGGCGTGCCGGCGGCGCTTACGGTGGGCGGCGTGCAGATCTTCCTGTCCTATGCCAACCAGTACACCAAGCCGTTCAACGAGGTCACCAACGTTATTACGCAGATCCAGACCGCGTATGCCTCGGCGCGCCGCATGTTTGCACTGCTCGATGCCCGCGAGCAGGAACCCGATGCGTCGGACGCCGTAGAGCTTGCCGCCCCGCAGGGCGAGGTGACCTTTGAACACGTGGACTTTAGCTATGTGCCCGACCGCAAGCTGCTGCAGGATATCTGCATCGAGGCCAAGCCCGGCATGCGCTTTGCCCTGGTCGGTCCCACGGGCTGCGGAAAGACAACGCTCATCAATCTGCTGCTGCGTTTTTACGATATCGATGCCGGCCGCATCATGGTCGATGGCCGGTCTTCGCGTGACTACACGCGTGCAAGCCTGCGCCGCGGCTTTGGCATGGTGCTACAGGATACGTGGCTGTTCGAGGGCACGGTGGCGGAAAACATCGCTTACGGTTGCCCAGATGCCACGCGCGAGCAGGTTATCGAAGCCGCCAAGCGCGCGCACGCGCACAAGTTTATCGTGCAGCTGCCAGGCGGCTACGACACGGTGATTGGCGAGGACGGCGGCACGTTTAGTCAGGGCCAAAAGCAGCTGCTGTGCATCGCGCGCGTCATGCTCACCGACCCGGCTATCTTGCTGCTGGACGAGGCAACGTCGAGTATCGATACGCGCACCGAGTTGCAGGTGCAGGCGGCGTTCGACGAGCTTATGGCCGGCCGCACAAGCTTTGTGGTGGCGCACCGCCTGTCGACGATCCGCAACGCCGATTGCATTCTGGTCATGCGCGACGGCCAGATTATCGAGCGCGGCACGCACGACGAGCTGCTAGCGGCAGGCGGCTTCTACGCCGAACTCTACCGCAGCCAGTTTGCCCAGTGAGCAAGCCCGTGGTGCAAATTAATCAATCGACAGACGGTGGTTTACATCTGTCACGTTAGTACTAAGATATTCATCTAATAAATTGCATTAGTGGCTTTAGTTTTGGGGGAAACGAGCAACGTGACTATGACATGCTCTTTGGTGGTCAACAGCAAGAGCGGTAATACCAGGATGGTTTCGGGCGCGATCAAGCGCACTCTGCAGGCTGCGGGCGTTGAGTTTGTCCATGCCGCGGCGTTGAGCGACGATGCGGATGCAGATCAGGTTGCGCTCGAGGCGCAGGGCGCCTGCGCTGCCGATACGGTGCTCGTTGGCTTTTGGTGCGACAAGGGCGCATGCACGCCTTCGGTCGCGGCGTTGCTCTCCGCCTTGCACGGCAAGCGCGTCTTTCTGTTTGGTACCTGCGGTTTTGGTGCTGATCAGAGCTATTACCAGCAGATTATCGATCGCGTGACCTCCAATTTGGCCGATGATGCCGAGCTGGCGGGCTGGGCGATGTGCCAGGGCAAGATGGGTCCCGCGGTCAAGCAGCGCTACGAGGCCATGCTCGAGCAAGATCCCGACAACGCCCGATTTAAGATGCTGCTCGACAACTGGGTTGCCGCAAAGGATCACCCCACCAAGGATGATCTGGACAACATGGCGGCGGCGGCCAAGAAGGCCGTGCTGGGCGAGTAGCTCCCATCGCTGACGGCGGTCGGTCCATCTTTCTAAATGAAACGTCCTCCCGGGCGTCGGGGCACGAAGTTCCCTGCTCTACAGTCCTGCGCAAGACGAAGGCCACATTAAGTGGCCTTCTTTGCGTGCGGAACTCGCGATGAACTTCGTGCCCCGACGCCCGGGAGGACGCCTCTTTATTGATGGGAGGCCTGATAGGTCGATGGTTCCGTGCCCGGATGCGTCCAAAGTGGGACGGGCTTTCCGGATGGGCAGGCTTTCGAAAAATGCGTCCCGGAATTTGCCTTTGGAATGGGACGTAGTTTCCCGTTGAGGTGCTTTGCGGAAAGTGCATCCCACTCTGGGCGGTCGAAGTGGGACACACTTTCCCAAAGGCGCTCCAACGGGAAATTGCGTCCCATTATTCGGTCAAGAAACGGGATGCATTTTCCCAATGAGAGCAAAACCGGAAAATGCATCCCACAATCAGCCCTCAAAGTGGGACGCCGTTTCCCAATGAGGCTCAAGCGGAAAATGCATCCCGGAATTTGCGCTCAAAGTGGGATGCGGTTTCCGGTTGAGGGTCTAAGGGGAAAGTGCGTCCCAGAATCGACGCTTGAAATGGGATGCAGTTTCCCGATGAGGCACTCGACGGAAAATACATCCCAGAAATGGCCTTTGAGCTGGGATAAGATTTCCGCGGCATCTCGGATTCTCAAAAATGAGACACGCCGTTGGCGAAAATGAGACACGTGATATCGGGCATCGGATGTATCATTTGCAAAAATGAGTCCACTCCACTCGAATAAAGCGAGGTCCCTCATGTACGTTCCACACCCCCGTATCCGTAGGCTGTCGAAAATCCCGCTTGTTGGGACGGCGGCGCTTGCTGCGTTGATCGCCACGAGCGTCGCCTGCTTCACGGCCACGCCCCAGGTTGCCTAGGCGGCAGACGCGCCCGCAATCACCGATATGACCGAGCAGGATTATCAAGCCCTGGGTCTGGGCACGAGCGAGGACATTCCGGCCGATACCGTTGGCCCCTATTCCACTGATACCCCCACGACGTTTGCCACGCGCAGCGAGGTCTATATGGCAGCTAACGGTAGCCATGGCAATCGCTACACTCTGCGCGACAAGCTCGAGAACGTCGAGCGCGGTGACATTGGCGGCAGCAGCAAACTCACCGATGGCTATGGAAGTGTGTGGGGCGCCGCAAAGTTCTGGCAAAACGTCAACAACTTCGATACGAACAGCGATCTCTACAAGCATAGCGACTACGGTGGCGGCACCTGGTCGTACCTAAGCAACAATGAGTCCTCAACAGTACTCGCCAACGACAACAACGGTTTCTCGGGCATTCACGCCACGAGTGTTGAGTTCTGCAGCGACGCCAGCACGGGCAAAAAGAGCCGCGTTGCCGAGCTCCGTGCCTACGGCGACAGTTCCTCCACGACGATTGACGGCAAGTCATACGCCGGAAAGGTTGAGCTGGTCCTCTACTCGTTTAGCAACGGGCGTACGCGCACTCTCGACACACACCTGCCGGTGACGGTCAACACTAATATGATGTACGAAGGCCGTTTTAAGTACCTGGATGCCGGTTACCTGCAAGAGCACGACGCCGTCTTTGATGTCGAGGCGGGCGATGTCGATGGCGACGGCGTCGACGAGCTTTTTGTCTACGCGGGCTGCTATGTCGACGAGAACGGCGTGCGCAAGGCTGTAGTCGACATGTATGACTTGGGGGGCGGCAACTGGAAGCAAAGCGTCGTCAAGATCGATGCCGGTAACGCCGCGGACTACACCACGCACAACAAGGGCGGGAACGACTCCTGGACGCAGCTTCAGTCAGCTCCTGTCGTTTCGCTAGCGGCCGGCGACCTCGATCGCGATTTTTGCGATGACCTCGCCATCGTGGTCTCGGCACCCTACGGCAAGAAGAATATTGATAAGTCGACGCATTGCGAGCTGTTTTCGTGGGATGCATCCAAGGGTGCGCTCGTCCATGTCGATGCTCTGGGCGACGCGGGCGCAATCTCCCTCTCCGCGAACGGCAAGACCATGGTCGCTGCGAATGCGACGTTCGGCACGTTTGCCGCCTACGATGAAGAAGGAAAGAAGACGGGTGAAACCGTCACGGGCCTTATTCTTGCGGGCTATGACTGGCAACGCAGCGCTTTTGATTACGGCGCTTCTGACGGCAGCAAGGGGCTGTACGGCGCGCTGTACCGCTACGCGTATTTTGACTCGGAGTCTGGCGAGTTCAAGCTTTCCGATTGCAAGGAATACAGAGACGGGCTCCTCGCCTCCTATGGGCTGATGCATGTGCCCAACAGCGCATGGAAGGATAGCGCTCAGGATAAGCGCTATCCGTGCACCTTGGCGCCTATTGCCCTTGCCACTGCCAACCTTGACGGCCTGTCCGAGCAGCTGGCGGTCGACGAGGTGCTCGTGGGCGGCGATGTGTTCCGCGACTTTGCCTGCAACACGGCACAGAGCGGGGCTCAGGGCTTGGGGTCCATGGTCGGAACCATGAGCATGAGCGGTCAGCAATACAACAGCAGCAACAAGCATGACCACAAGGGTATAGAGCAGGTGTGGATCAGCGACGTCAAGGCGGGCAGCGTCTCGGGTTCGGACCGCTATAACGAGAGCTTTATCGCCGTGGTGGGCAAGCACCGCGACGAGGACCTGCGCAAGAACGATGACTACTATTGGATGACCGCCTCGCATTTTTCGCTCGACGAGAACGGAAAGGTGCGCCGCGGCGAGGAGCAGGTGATTAGCGAGAGCAACCGTCGCGGCACTACCTACGGCACATTTATCTCGCTCTCGCTGCCCGATGTCGACAACGACAGCGTCAAGATCACGTACAAGGACCGCTACAAGGTCTATACCAACCCGCGCGTGCTTGCCGTGCTGCAGGATGCGCCCTATGTTGAGGATCTGGAGCAGGCATACGGCTATCTGGTGTTGGGCGGCACGTCATACGGAGAGGAAAAGGGCACGGGGACATCCCAGGGCTATACCATTGGCGCCGAGTTGGGCGTTGCCGTCGAGGTGCAGACCGGTCCGCCCCTGGTCGCGATGAATGCTTCAGTCGATTTTGCCGCCGAGGGATGCTATGACTACCGGAGCGAGCGCACGGTCAGCGCAAGCGTAAGCTATGAGTCGCATGCCGGCGAGGGTGACAAGGCCGTGCTCTACACGATTCCGATGGTCTATTACGAGTATGAGATCGAAAATGAGGAAACTGGTGGCAAGGGCGTGATGGCGGCGCCCGTGTCGCTCGGCGCGCAGACCTCGGTCGTTAATGTCGAGGCCTATGACCGCATTGCCAAACAGCACAATATGACGCCGCTCAGCTACTTTTTGACCAACCGGTCGGGAGAACCCGGAACCTATCAAACGACGCTCAACGGCGAGACTCCCGTTGGGGATTCCTTTGGCCTGGGCAAGCCTGGCGTAACGCGCGCCTACACGCACGATGGGTTTAACGGCGCCGCCGCGCAGTCGGGGGCGAGCATTGAGCAGACCATCGAAGTCGAGGAGGGCAAGGAGCAGGAGCTCGAGCTCGGCTTGACGCTGAACGGCAGCGTTGTCATGGGCGCGAAGCTCGCAAAGCACGAGTTGTTTGGCGGTCTGTGCTTTGGTGCCAACGCCGGCTTTACTACGGGTAACTCCTCGAGTGAATCGACCGAATACGGCGGCACCGTCGACAACCTGCCCGAGGCCGCGCAGGGCAAGTACGGTTTTGTGTGGCGTCTGGGCGTCAACGCGGTGGATGTCGACAAGTTCGAGGCAGACTCGGGCGACAAGCTCGGCACCAAGGACACCGACCAGTTCTGGATCGTGGGCTATGACGTTAAGGACGTCGAGATGCCCGACGCGCCGGCCGTGACGGGCTTTACGGCAAACGCCGTCGATTCGACCAGCGTTACGTTTAGCTGGGACGATGTACTCGCAAACAAGAGTGGCTTTAGCTACGGCGTGAGCATGCTGCAGAGCAATGCGGCGGATGCGGTCGTCAATAGCTGGAAGATTGCCGACAACACGCAGACCTCGCTCAAGTGGGATGGGCTGCAGCCCAATACGGAGTATCGATTCGCCATCGCCGCCGTTAAGAATGGATCCACGACCGAAACAGGTATTCGCTCGGCAATCATCACGGTCAAGACCATGCCCGATGGCATGACGATGACCGTGAGCGGACCTGCGGCGGATGCGGATCTTGGATACGACTCTTCGGTTGAGCGCACGGCGGGAAGCCACCTGACGCTCTCGGCGATTGGCCATGTGAAGCAACTCGGTGCCGACGATAGCGAAACAGGGCTGGCACCGACCTATATGTGGTACCGCAAGGGCCGCGGCGAGACAGAGTTTAAGCTCGTGGGTGCCGATGGCAACCTTGCGGCTGGAACGGCCTCAAAGCTCGAGATTGACCTGACCGCAGACGATGACGGTGCGCAGTATTACTGCCACGTGGGATACAACGACGTGGGCCTCGACACCGGCACGACGCTCGTGAATATCGAGGCCGAGGAGACGGCGCTCACAACGGTGAACGCCACCCCGATCCGCACGCGCCGCCTGTTCTCACAGGCAAGTGCGGGCGCCAAGAAGTTTCTGGACCATACGCTGGTAAACACCGCCGGCCCAACCGATTCCGAAGGCTCAAAGGACCCCGAGACTCCTGAGGCCCCGACGAACCCGGACAAGCCCAAGTCCGACAACGGAGCTAAGACCGACACCAAGGTCAAGACTACGACCACAGCGAAGAACCTCGCAAACACCGGCGACCAAACATTCGCCCTAGTCGCCACCGCAGCAGCAGCGGGAGCAACGCTCGTAGTGATAACCCTCATCATGCTGATCAAGCGCCGCAAGACCCACTAGTAGCCAGTCGAACATATCGACAACCCAAAAACCCGGGTAGCCAAAAACAGGCCACCCGGGTTTTCTGTTGAGTGGAGACTCCGCAAGCGGAAACTGCATCCCACAATTAGCGCCCGGAACGGGACACATTTTCCGTCAAGCCCTCATCCGGAAAATCCATCCCAGTTTGAGCGCCCAGACTGGGACGCACTTTCCCAAAGGATCCTCAACGGGAAACTGCGTCCCATAATTAGGCCGAGAAATGGGATGAACTTTCCCAATGAGAGCCAACCGGAAACCACGTCCCAGAATCAGCCCCCAAAGTGGGACGCACTTTCCCAACGAGCCTCAACCGGAAAATACATCCCGGAATCCAGCTGAATAGTGGGACACACTTTCCCAATCAGGTCCCAAGCGGAAACTGCATCCCATTCCAGACAAGAATTCCGGGACACACTTTCCGCAAACAAAGAAGGCCACATAACGTGGCCTTCAACTTATATATGTTCGGCGATACACCCAAGACAAGCCACGCCCCAACATCAGGGCGTCTGTCCGGGCGGAGGCATATAAGGTTCATCGCGAGTTCCGCACGCAAAGGGGGCCACTTAATGTGGCCTCCGTCTTGCGCAGGACTGTCCGAGCAGGGAACCTTACATACCTCCGCCCGGACAGACGTTTCAGTTATGAACTCGCAGCTGGTCGCTACTTGATCTTGGTCGTACCCGGTGCCAAGTTGGGGTCGGTCTCGTTGGCCTCGGTCTGGAAGTGCTCGGTGTACACGTTCTTGCCGTCGCGGAACATCTCGTAGTACTGCATCTTGGCGTAATCTTCGCGCGCCTTGGTGGCGGCTGCGGCGGCGGCATCGTCACCGGTGACGTTGGAGGAAAGCGCCCAGCGCAGGCTGGCGTCCTCGTAGCCCACCGAGTTGATGGCGGGCAGCGACTCGCGCAGCGTCATGTGCGCTTTCTGGTAGTCGGTCAGCGGTGCGCCGATCAGCTGCATAAGCTGCGTGGACAGGTAGTTGGTGGACAGGTCGTCGACCTCGCTCGTCTGGTCGCAGCCGGCAACGTCGTAGTTGGCCCAGATGATGTAGTCGGTCTGCCACAGACGTTCCTGGTGCGTGGCATCGTCCTCGCCGGTAAACCACTTGTCGTTGAACTTGGACGGGAAGAACGGCTGGTGGTCGCCCCAGAACACCACGACTACCTTACGGTCGAGCTTGCTCAGGGCGTTGAGGAAGTAGCGAAGCGCCTGGTCGGACTGCTCGATGCACGAGGCATACTCGTCGACATCGGAGAGCGTGCCGTCCTCGACGGTCTTGGCATCCAGATCGGTCGTGTCGATATTCAGGTGCATCTGCTTATCGACCGGCAGCAGACCCGTATCGTAGCCCGAGTGGTTCTGCATGGTCACGTCGAAGATAAACTGCGGATCGGCGTTCTGGTCGAGCAGCTCAAGAATCTTGTCGTAGGTAGCCTGGTCGGTCACCATGCCGCGCAAGGTGTCGGCTCCCTGGAAATCGTTGATGGACAGGAACTGGTCAAAGCCAAAGTCCTTGTAGACGTTCTCGCGGTTCCAGTTGGTTGCGTGATTGGGGTGCATAGCCGTGGTGGAATAGCCGAGCGATTTGAACTGCTCTGCCAGGTTCCCGGTCGTTTCCATGTTGTAGATGGTGTAGGGGTACACGCCCGAGCCCAGGTTGGCCATGGAGTTGCCGGTCATAAACTCAAACTCGGTATTGGCGGTGCCGCCGCCGTAGGCGCTCACGTAGAGCTTGCCGCGGCTGAGGCAGTTGGACAGGCTCTTAAAGTACTGCGGACCCTCGTAGCCGGCGCGCATGTTCTGGTAGATCGACAGATCCGAGAACGTCTCGTTCATGATGGCGATGACCGTGGGCTTCTCGCTGTCGAACTGCTCCTGGGCGGCGGCGCGCTCGTCGCTCTTGGCCGCGTCGGACTTGTCGTAGGCCTTGGCGTACTTTTTGAGCGTGGCCTTGGCATCGTCGACGGAGTAGTCGGCGGGTTTGGGCGGCTTGATGGACTGCGCTGCGCTAATGAAAGCGGGCAGGTAGCCCTCGCGCCAGTAGCTCTCGAGCGGGCGCCAGGTGTAGACGGTGATGCCGAGGGTGTTGTAGTAGTCGATGAGCGTGACGTGTGCGGTCACACCGCCCAGGCACAGCACGGCGACGAGCAGGTTGGTGAGCAGCATGCGCTTGGCGTTGGCGGCGCCCTTCTGACGGTGCGGTGCCACCAGGCCAGCGTACTCGCACAGCAGCATGGCGATGGCGGTAAAGCCCATGGACAGCACGCAGA
>USPT01000004.1 GCA_900556705.1 uncultured Collinsella sp. | reverse complement strand
CCATGGCCATGGGCATCGCCGCGATCGCCTCGCTCGTGCTGGTCACCGCGCCGCTTGCCCTGCTCGAGACCGAAAAATCGCGCCGCGTGAGCCTGCGCGAGGTCGGCCACCTGTTTGTCCAGTGCGCCCCGCTCTTTGGTGCACTGTTCCTGTTCAACCTAATTGAGAGCATGCCCAAGTTTGTGATGGAAGGCGCGCTGGCATACAAATATCAGCTGTACTTTAATGCCCTGTTCTTTCCGGCGCAGGCTATTCTGTTGAGCATTGGATTTATCTATAAACCGCAGCTCCTGCGCTTGTCGAGCATTTGGGCTAATCCTCGCAAGCGTCGTCGCTTTGACCTGATTATTGTTGCCGTTATGGCGCTGATCGTGGCCATCACCGGCGTGTGCGCCGCATTTATGGCAGGTCCCGGTATTCCCCTCATGAGCTTTATGTACGGCCTCAGCTTTGAGCGCTACCGTACGCTGGCGTTGCTGATGGTCGTCGCCGGCGGCGTCACCGCGGCCATCGACTTTATCTACGCCATCATCACGGTGCTACGCCACGCTGGAGACGTCACCAAGATCTACCTGATCTGCTTCGCCGTAAGCGTGGTGCTGCCGGTGATCTTGATTAAGCTGCTGGGTCTGATGGGCGCTGTGGTGAGCTACCTAGCCATCATGGCCCTACTCCTGGTGCTACTGATTATCGAGTACGCCCACATCCGCCAACGCATAGAACGCGACCGCAACCCATACGGCGCCTAATTAGCTGCCCGGTCACCGGAATTTGCGATGGAATCACCCCGGCTGGGGTCACATTGCGAACAATATGCATCACGCAAAACTAAGTGAGTAGACTTTTACCGAATCCCCGACCACACCGACAAAGCACAAGTCTGTGACCTGCGGTTTTATTGAGGCAAATATGTTGGGTGCTCGGCATTTCCAAAAAAGTCTACTCACTTAGCCAGCGGGCAGCCAAATGATTATTTAATCCCCGTCCCAGAGAAATCAATTAGCGGGCAGAAGGGCAAAAGTAGTCAAAAAAGCCCCGTCCCAAATTAGCTACCCCTTGCACCGATTATTCGCCCGGGTTGATGTTCGCGTAGAACTCGGCCCCGTCGTCCAGGCGCAGGATGCCCACGCGGCCGAACTCGGAGCCGGTGGCGGCGGCGCAGTCGATGTCGATGCGATCGGGCACACCAGCAGTGTCCTCGCCGCCCAAGCGCACAATCTGCCCGCGGCCCGACTCCTCATCGAGCCCCGCCAGGCCGCCTACCTCGCAATAACGCCCGAGCGACACCGTTGGCGTGTGACCGCTCACCACGACCGGACCCTTGCCCTCGGCAGAAAGCAGCCCGGTCGGCACATCCCAATAGCCGTGACGAATCCACAGCAGGTCATCGGACGACTGCACTGCGAGCATCTGCTGCAGCAGCTCGCGATCAGCACCCACCGCTCCAACGCCATCGGCACAATCGACACCATGCTCAAGCAAAAACGCGCGCGCCGCCTTCATCTCGATTCCAGCATGTACCAGCAGATACGGGCGCTCCTCGGTCTCGACCACCGCGTAGAGCTGCAGCGCGGCCATCCATCGCACGAGCTCCTCGTATGCCTCAAATTCCATGTCGTTGAGCTGCTCGCGCGTCGTCCAGCCACCGTTGATATCCCAGGTCTCGGCATCGAGCGGATCCTGGCCAATGATGGCATCGAGCATGATCTGCTCGTGATTACCCTTGAGCACGTGGGCGTTGGGCAGCGAACGCACGAGCTTAATAACGCCGACCGGATCGGGCCCGCGATCGATCATGTCGCCCAGCACGTACAGCGTGTCGTCGGACGTCAACGAGATCTTAGACAGGGCCTCGTCAAGCGCACGCACGTGCCCGTGAGCATCAGATGTCACATAGATCGCCATGGTACGCCTCTCCTTGTATTGCGGCCGAAGCCCGGCGCCGCAACTAAAACTTCAAGTTGAACTTAAACGTTACCCATTGTACTCCGTTGCAATAAAGCTGGAAAGGGTTTCCGAGCAGAGGCAAAGACGGCAGCCGTCTATGACGATATCGCGCACGCCCGCAATCCAACCCCATAAACCCACCATCTTTGGGTACAAATAACCGCAGACAACTGACCGTGCCACGCCAACCACCCAGGAGCGGACACCATCCATGAACCAGATCCTTCTTTTTATCGGCCTCGTTATTATTCTGTGCCTGACCATCAAACCCGTCGGCAAAAAACTCCCCTTCCCCACCCTGCTCATCTTTATCGCGCTCGGCATGCTGTTGGGCGTCAACGGCCCGGCGCACATCGACTTTAGCGACTACGCGCTCACCGAAACCGTCTGCAGCACGGCGCTGCTGTTCATCATGTTCTACGGCGGCTTTAACACCAATATCGACCGCGCCAAGCCCGTCGCCACGCCGGCGGTGCTGCTGAGCACGCTCGGCGTCGTCATCACCGCAGGCATCACCGGCGTGTTCGCCCACTTTATGCTGGGCTTCGACTGGATCGGCGGCCTGCTGCTGGGATCGGTCGTGGCGTCGACCGATGCGGCCAGCGTCTTTAGCGTGCTGCGCGAGCACAGTCTTTCGCTGAGGGGCGGCACCGACTCGCTGCTCGAGGTCGAATCGGGCTCCAACGACCCCGTCGCCTACATGCTCACCGCCGTGCTCGCCACACTCGCGTCCGGCGGCGACATCAACATTCCCGCACTGCTGGCCAAGCAGATTATCCTGGGCGTGGGTCTAGGCCTTGCCATCGGCTGGGCGGCGGGCCGCCTGATTGAACGCGCGCACGCAACGGCCGAAGGCGCGCAGACCATCTTTTTGTTCGCCGTGGCGATCGTCGCCTACGCGTTACCAAGCTATCTGGGCGGCAACGGCTTTTTGGCTGTATACCTGGCCGGCATTGTGCTGGGTGCCAGCGACATCACCGGCAAAGTCGAGATGGCGCACTTCTTTGACACCCTCACCGAGATGGCCGAGATGACCATCTTCTTTTTGCTGGGCCTGCTCGTTACACCCGCACGCCTGCCGCAAATGCTGCTACCGGGCCTGGCGCTCATGGCGTTTATGCTCTTCGTGAGCCGCCCCATCGCCGTGGGCATGCTGCTGGCGCCGTTTAGGACGAACCCTCGCCAGGTTGCGCTCGTAAGCTGGGCGGGTCTGCGCGGCGCGGCTTCGGTCGTATTTAGCCTCTTTGCCGTAGTGGCCGGTGTCCCCGGCGGTCACGACCTGTTTGACCTGGTGTTTGTGATTGCCGTGTCGAGCATTGTGGTGCAGGGCTCGCTGCTGCCGACGGTGGCGAAGAAGCTCGATATGATCGATGCGACCGGCGACGTGCGCCGCACCTTTAACGACTACCGCGACGAGGACGGCATGTCATTTGTAAAGCTCAAGGTGGGCGCTGGACATCCGTTTGCCGGACGCTCGCTCGCCGACATTGGCAGCGCAACGGACATGCTGGTGGTCTTGGTGCTGCGTGACGGCGCCCATCCGGTGCTGCCCAACGGCGATACCGTGATCCAGGAAGGCGATCTGCTGGTTATGGCCGCGCCTACGTTTGAAGAGCGTGCCGAGGTTACGCTGCGCGAGGTCACCGTAACCCCCCACGGTCGCCTGGCCGGCCAGCGTCTTCGCGATGTGCCGCAAGGCAAGCATCCCTTTATCGTCGTGATGCTCAAACGCGACGGCCAGACGATCATCCCCGACGGCAACACCCTCATATACGCCGGCGACGAAGCCGTCATCGCCACACTGGCGTCGTAGCCATCCCCACCCATAAGTTGCGGTGAAATAGGGATTGAATAGGCTTCTGAACAGCCATTTCAGTCCCTATTTCACCGCAAGTTATTGAGGGGATGGGTTGAAAAACATTTGAATTGACACCGAAATGAAAAAAGCCGGGGAAAACGTCCCCAGCACTTGGAAGCCCTCTCTTTTGAGATGACCGATTTCTTTATATCACGAACACTAGTTAGATGCCATTCATTGAGGGCTTTATCAGGCGCGCCATCCCATCCCATCCACATGGCGCCATTTGAAAGCCGTCCGATCTCATGCTATAAAGAAATCGGTACCCTCGAATAAAGGGACCTCCAAGAGCCGGGGGATGTCCCCCGGCATTTTTTATGCGAGTCAAGACTAAATACTTCTCGGGAAAACGCCGGCCCATTGCGTCAGCAATTTACGAGCCGCTCTACCCACCTCTGGACGGCTAAGGACTTTTCGCAGGTAGTTTGACGAACATATGTTTGCTTATTATAATATTACTTGAAAGCACCCCTTATCTCATGGTATAAAGAATACGGTTCCCTCCAAAAGAGGGGCCTCCAAGAGCCGGGGTCTTACCCCCGGCATTTTTTTGCAAAAATGGAGGCCCATCATGAGCGAACTCTCCGTCTTTGTTGACGAATCTGGCGACCTCGGAGGCGTCTCCAACTACTACCTCGTCACCCTCGTTTTTCACGATCAAAACGATGCAATCGTTGAACGCATTGACCGCTACGAGCGCGCCCTGTCGCAGTCCTCGCTTCCCAATACGCCTTTTCATGCAGGACCCCTACTGAATGGAAACGGCGACTACAAAGATCTTCCCAAGGAGCAGCGAAGGCACATGTTGAGCGCATTTCGCGCGTTCATTCAGCATCTCCCCATACGCTATCTCTGTCTGCAATACCGAATGAGCGAATTCGCCGGCAATCAAAACGGTCTCGCGGAGAGAATGAGGCGAGACCTCACAGTTGAACTTTTCGACCATCTGGAATTCTTCCAGCGATACGACACCGTTAAGATTTACTACGACAACGGCCAACCGATTGTAACGGAGGTCATTCATTCTGCGCTTGAGTACGTTCTAGCAAGGGATGTCATCGTATACCGAGAAGCCACACCACGAGCCTACCGGCTATTCCAAGTTGCTGACTACATCTGTACGATCGAGCTAACGGCTATCAAGTTTGACAGCAAGGAAGATACAAAGACCGATCGGCTATTTTTTGGAACCCGAAGGACGTTCAAAAAGGGATTTCTCTTATATCTCAGGAAGAAAAGGATGAACTGACCCGGGGCCACCAGTCGTCAGACGCTCCGCAGTCGTCATCGACGGCAAAGTCGCGGAGGTCGAGGCCTTCGCGCTCGGCTCGGGCCAGGAGCTCTTGGGGCGACTCGTCCTCGATATCCACTACGTCGAGCATGGCAGCGGGAAAGCCCACGCCCGCCGCGCTCCCAGCGCGATCGAGCAGGTTCTCGCGTAGCTGGTCTACATCAACTTCGATCTTCATGGTGAAACCTCCTACCAGGCCAGGACCCCTACTCAGCAGCGCCAAGCTCATCCACAGCAGCAATAAAAGCCGCAACCTGCTTGTCGTCCATCTGCGTGGCCAGGCGCCCCACGGGCTCATCGTAGGCATACTGCACCTTATCGATAAAGCAATCCCAAGCACGCTCATCTACACGCACGGCGGCCTCGCAATACTGGCTGAGCTTTTTGAGTCCATACCAAAACGTATTCACATGGCGCGTAGGATCCTCATCCAGCACACCATCGTAGCGACGCCCGTTAAACTCGCGCATGCGCGCCACGGCAACCTTGAGCGAATCGCCGCCCTCGGCAGAAGCCTCATCCACCAGCTCGGGAATCGCAACCTCACGCCGAACAGCATGCCTGGTTGCACCATCGTACTCGCCCACCAGCACGTCCTCATCAAGCCGAGAATCGTAGTCCAAATAGCTCGTGCCACAACAAATGCCGTGCGGCGAGCCCGTGCCAAACGCGCAGAACAACCCGCCGTCGGCAACAACGCGACGGTAGGTCTCAAACGACTTCTTAACCTGAGCGAGCAACTCGGAAAGTTCTCCGGTATCACACGCCATCTCGCACGCAACGCACGCAGGCTTCGGCAGCCCCGAAGGCTCCACCGCACTCCCCGCAACGCGGGCGGCGCGCTCGGCCCGATACGCCTGCGCCGCCAAGCGCGCTCGCTGCGCTGCGCCGCGCACGTTCGTAAGCTCGCGCTCCAACGCCACGTCACCAGCTACATCGCCAGCTAAATCGCCCGTAAACCCGTCAGCGCGCTGCGGGCCTGTCGCACTCAGCTCAGACTCAAACGTCGCTGTGATCATGCCCGCAAGGTCCGTCGCATCGGCGGCACAACGCAACTGCTCCAGCTGCGTACACAGCAGGTCGGCATCCAAAGGCACGGCATCCACAACGCGCACGTCACTCAGACGCGCCACGTCCTGCAGCACCATAGCCCCCGCAGCATCGTACGCCGCACGAACCCTGTCCACCGTATTGGCGCGCAGCTTTACCTCGATAAACGCAAGCGTCTGCTCCAAACGGGCCAGCAGCTCGGCCTTGTCCTCCATGCACAAAAAGGCAGCATAGCGGCGCTCCATCCGTAGCGGTCCAACAATGCCCGCCTGCTTGCGAGCGCGTGCAATCGCGGCGCCCTCAACACGGCGAACATACCCGTCAACAGCCCGCACGGCAGACTCGCGCGCAGCGTGCTCGGCAGCCTCGACACCCCTAAGCACACCCAACAGCTCGCGGGAGCGCGCTTTGCGCACCAGCTCCCCGCGATCGTACTGTTCAAGCGCCGTCTGACGCTTGGCTACCGATTCAAAGCCAAACAGCTCGTCGAGCAGCTCGCCAACAGAACGCTCGCCCGCCATGGCAAGGCCTCCTCACGCACTACGCACCAACACGCCCGCGGGCCCACGCGCACGCAAGCCTGCTCGCCCGCACTTCTACAGATCCAGTGCCTTCTTCGCGGCGTCGACGGGATCGCCATCCATGTAGAACACCGGGCTCAACCCCGAAATAATCTCGGACGAAACACTCTGCAGGCCCGCAATAGCGCTCAGCGGCAAAATCACGCGCTTGGCGCCGGCGTTTTTTGCCACGCGCATAATGTCCTCGAGCCCGCGGATCTCGTCCATAGAGCCCGACATGCGCAAGATGCCCGGAATCGCCAGCGCGGGCATCACCGGGCGGTTGCAAGCCGCGGAGCACAGGCCCACAAACTCGGCGAGCGAAACTTCCTCGGACAGGCCCTTGCTCTGCAGGTCGTTGTAGAACAGCAGGTAATCCTTGGAGCCAATGTGCATGCCCGGCGCCACGCGGTTCGCCAGGTTCACAAAGTTGTCGAACGCGGCCTCCAGCGTATCGCGCACCGGCTTGTTAAAGGCCACGCCCTCGTGCTTAAACTTGCACTCGCCGGCAACGGCCTTGTTCTCCAGCTTGTACACGGCAACCTCGCCGCCCTGCGACCTGCCCACGCCAAACACATGACCGGACAGCAGCGGCCCGTCGGGAATCAGGGTGTCTTCGCTCTGCTCGGGCACGCGCACCACGTGCACGTCCTGCGGGTTGTCGGCATCCATATAGCCCAGGTTGACGTCGATAAACTCAACGCCCGCCATAATCTTGAGCTGCTCCTTTACGCGGCGACGGCCCTCGATGGCGTAATCCAACAGCCAGCGCACATCGTCCTTGTCCATGGCCTCGTCGGGGAACAGCAGCTTGGCAAGGCCGCTAAAGGTCTTGCGCACGGCGATCTCGTCGCGCTTGTTAAAGTCGCTGTTAAAGCGGAAGTAACGGTCGATATGGTGCGTAAAGTCCTTGCGGCGCATCTCCTTGCAAAACTCCGACAGGCAGTCGGTGATCAGGCCATAATGCCCGGTCAGCAGGCTCGAGCGCATCTTGGGAATCTCCCAGCCCGGCAGGTAATAGTGGATACGGTCAAAGAAGGCCGAATCGTTGTTAAACTCCGGCGGGAACGGATCAAACAGGTGCGTGGTCTTAAGGACATTTTGCACGGTGTCGTTGATGTTGCCCTCAAAGACCATGGAGGCATCGGCGTTAATCTGGTCGCGGCCGCGCGCGTAGCTGCCGCTCGCCATGTAGTCCTTCATGATCTGCACGGCGTTGGTGTCCTTAAAGCGCATGCCGGCGACCTCGTCGAACGTCACGCAATCCCAGTGGCCCACCAGGCCCACGCGATCGGCTCGCATAGAGTTCATACGGCCGAACAGGTTGGCCGTGGTGGTCTGGCCGCCCGAAAGCAAAATGGCGTAGGGCGAGACCTCTTTGTAGATGTGGCTCTTACCTGTACCGCGGGGACCCAGCTCGCACAGGTTGTAGTTGCGCTCGATGAGCGGCACCATACGCTCGATAAAGTGCAGACGTTCTTTCTCGGAAAGCTCGCTGGGCTCATAGCCAGCGGAGCGCAGCAGCATGTTGAGCCACTCGTCGCGCGAGAAATACTGGCGCTCTTCGACCATGGCATCCAGGTCCAGGTTGGGCATCTGGATGGGCGTGAGCGACGCCACGCTAAACGGAGAGTCCTCGGGCCCGCGCTTTTTGCGCTTGGCCTTGGCGCGGCGCGGCGCATCATCGCCAAAGACCTCCATGCCAAACTCGTCTTCCTCATCCAAGGGGTGACGATACTCGATGCTCATGATGCACCAAATACCACCCTGCAGAATCTTGGAATAGTCGCGCACGTACTCGGCCGGCATCACAAACGGCTCGATGGTCAGATTGGCAAACGATGCCACGTAGATGTCTTTGTACTCGTCGAGCTTGGCCGTCACCTTGTCGATGATGGTAAAACGGCCCAGCTCACGGATCTTGGACTTAATGCGCTCGGACTCGTCGGGACGCACGTAGTTATCGGTGAGGATCCTGCGGATGCGATCCAGGCCCTCTGCCACGGCTTCCTCGTCATCGGTCGAGCAGTACATGCCCAGCAGGTACTCCAGCACAAAGGTGGGCACGTTGGCGCCGCGCTTCATAAGGGCCGTCAGGTCCTTACGCACGATCTTGCCAGCAAAGTGCTCAAGCAGTCTGCCGTCAAGGCCATCCATGTCGTAGCCGTCGTCCTCGGGGGCCTCGGCCGCGGCCTGGTCATAGCCATCGGTCGAGGATTCGTCCTTGGTGGTCGCCGCAGACTCAACGGGCACAGCACCAAAGAGCTCCGGGGCAGGCACGGCCTCCTCCGCAGGCACGGCTTCCTCCACGGGCACGGCCTCCTCCACCGTCACATCCACATCAATCGAGGGAACTTCCCACAGATCGTCGTCATGGCTATCAAACATAGGGCACACTCCTAAAAACCAAAATCAGCAACAGGGGCAAACGAAACAGCAATGGTATACGTCTCGCGCCAAACGATCTTGCCCGTTTCGCGCTCGCGGCAGACCAGATAGTACGGACCCTTGGCCGAGAATCCATCCGCTGCACGCAGCGCAAACTTGGCATGCACCACGCGCTCCTGCGTGTTAGCAGAAGTCTTGTTGGCATGCGCCTTGACTGTATCGCTCACCTCGTTGCCGCTTGCGTCGGTAAACACCAGCTCATACTCGCACGGCAAGACCTTGCCTTGGGCGGGTTCTTCCTGGATCAAGTTGACCGAGAAGAGCGAGTTGGTCACTCGGCGCCCCTCGCTTAGCACGCGCAGCGTCGCCACGCGCGTATCGACAAAGTCCTTGGAACCCGAGCGCGCACGCCAAAATCCGATAACGGGCACGCAGAGCTCCTGCAGGCTCATGCCGCCGTGGACGTAGTTGTTAGTGCCGCCGGGACGCTTGAAGTGCACGTTCTCGCGCGGGGCAAATCCCTCAAAACCGGCACCTAAACGTCCCATGCCAACATTAACAAACACCTCGCATGCCTCTTCCGAAAGCTTGGCCACGGCCTCGTTGGGCACCACCAGATGACGCTTGCCGTGCATGACAGGAGCGTCAAGGAAGGGAAGGTCTGGCTTGCCGAGCATCTGGCACTCGTTGAGCTCACGACGCGTGTAGATGAAGCCGTGATCCGCCGTCATAACAACACGCGCGCCCGGGGCGTCGGTGCACACGCGGCGCGCCAACGCGGCAAGTTCCTCCACGGTGTCCGCGCAGGCATCGAAAACGTCATCCTGCGTAGCTGCCTTCTCGCCCGTGGCATCGATCTTGTTGTGGTAGAGATAAACGAGCCTGGAGTCTTTGAGCAGCGCTTTGCGCTCGGTTCCCGCCATGTTGAGGTATGCGCTCGAGCGCAAAGCGCGGGCCGTGGGCTCAACGTGGGTAAGTACGGCCTCGCGCTGCGGAGTCGTCGCAGTGGGCATGCCGTCAGCCAACACAAACGCGCCATCCTCTGCAAGCTCAAGCACCTGGTGCGGCAGCAGCGCAGGCATGCCCACCTCGGTAATGGAGGGAAAGACCGCCTGCATGCTAGAGACCTTGACGTTGCCGCCGCGTTCGCGCTCGAGCAGCGCCGCAACGTCGCGGGCAACCTCATAGCGCAGCGCATCGCTCACGATAACGACCGTTGTTTTGGCAGAACCCACAAAGGCGGGCAGCACATGCCAGTAAAACTCATCCTGCCGTGCGGGACCATCGATGTAGCCGCAATCGGCCCACTCCCCTTGCGCAGCAGCCGCCCAGCAGGCATTGGCATCCGCCAAAAACCAGTTACTGTAGAGATTCTCCGCCCAGTCCACCACGGCTCGGGCAGGCTCCTCGAGCACATCGCACTCGATAGAGCGCGCCCGCAAATACGCGGTGCACATATGGCGATAGGCAGCATCCATGGAATACCAATCGGACGTATAGGCATCCCACACCTGCTGGGGTTGCGCCAGATGGAACCCGCCCGCATGTGCCTGCCTAAATGCGCACATATCGGCCACAGCGGCAAGCAAGCCAAAGTAGCTCTCGACACGGTGGTACCAGCTTAGGTCGCAGCGACGCGCCACAAAGGCGTGTGCGTCCTCAACGCGGTCCGCACCCTGGGCAAACGAGCAGAACAGCTGCGAGAGCACGGCCTCATTGACGCACGGGAACACATCAAGCGAGGCAAGCGCATCGATCGGCAGGGCCTCAAACCGCGCAAAGAGCCCGCGGGCGTCCTCGACTAAACGGCAAATCTCAAATAGGTCCTCGCTCGATGCCTGGGTATCGGCGGCCTGGTCCCACGTGCGCACCGCCTCAAGGCAATAGGGGCCGTAGGCGGGAGCCACATAGCTTTCGAGTCCCTTGAGCGCCCCCTCGGGAAGCGCGGTAGACGCCGCCGTAAGGAGCACATGGGATGAAAGCATAAGCAATGAGTCGCGCTCATACAGCGGTCCTTCAAACCCATAGCAGCGAAGCATAAAGGCAGAGAGCACATCGCGCACGCAGTACTTGTCCATCAACTCGGCCAGCGCCTCGGGACCCTCGTGCAACAGCATGGTCATACAGCCACGCAGCACAAACGCGGGGCGCGCGTCACCAAGCTCTTTACCGCCAAAAATCACCGTAAGGATGCCGAGTTCGATATCGGATGCGCCCGAGGCATGCGGAACACACGCGGCAAACTTAGCGCAGCGGGTCTTGGCATCAAAGAACGCCTTGTGGTCGCGCAGACTCTCGCGCACGGCATCGATGTTCTCGATACCAAGCTGATCGGCCAAAAGCGAAAGATAGTCAGCCTGGAACCGATCGGCATACAGCTCGACATCGGCAAGCCAATCGCCCTCAAGCCTGCCGCGCGGGCAACGGCGATACAGCAAGATATCGCTCGCAAGGTCATCGCGGTTGATAAGCTTCTTAACGGCAAACATGCGGCCCTCGCAGGCCTCAACAAACCGGACCGGGCGCCCAAAGTCACCGTGAGCGGGCATAACGCCAGCATCGGCCCCCGCGCCGTCGAAACCCTCGGCGGCCAATCGCTCAAACTCAGGGGCAAACTCGCCGTCCGCATCGTGCCAAACCACCACACGGCGGGGCATACATGCGGGCAACGGTTGCAAAAACCGCAGTTTGAGCTGTTCTTCTACATCGATCTTGGGCATGAATATCCTTACCGTATCTGCAGTTACTTAATCTTCGCCAGCACATCCTGAAACTTGGCGTAGTTGACCTTGACGCCGTCATCCAGGTCGATCTTAATCATCTGGTCTGCCAAGTGATGCAGCTTCTCCTCGTAGCCAATGGTCTCTTTGAGCTGGTCGTTGAGCTTTTTGATGCGCTTATCCAAGCGCACGCGCTCGCCGCGCTCGGCACTGACAAGGGCATCGTTGGCATACCCGATCTGGGCACGGTAGCGCTCCTGCTGCTCATGCACATAGTCGGTGCGGATGCGAGCCAACAGGTCAGGCTGGTAGCGATGCATGTAAACAAGGCACTTAAAGCCGTTCTTCTTGCCGCTGTCGAACAGCCAGTAGATGGGGCGCTTCTTATAGGTCTGGCAGTGGTCCTTAAAGAAGTCCTTCAAAAAGTAGGTGCGGATTACCTCGCGCGAGGTACCCTTGCCGCCGAGTGCCTCGGCAATAAAGGCCAGGTTCTGCTCAAGCGTCTCCTCGCCATACACGGTGCGCACAAAGTCGATAAAGTAGCGCACGATGTCGTCGTCAAAGTACTCGTCATCGGTAATGGGCAGCACGTTATCGCTATCGGGCATAAAGGTCACATGATCAGAGTTGGGCATCTTGGCCAGATAGTCATCGACTGTGGCGCCCTGATCGGCCAGGACCAGCCCGTCCACATCCAGCGAATAGCGGCCAAACATGCAGCCCACGGCATAGCTTATGAGCGAGGTAATCTCGTCGCGCTTAGTGCGCACGTATTTGTTGCCCTTATAGCTCTCGGGGATTTCGTCGGCGGTATCGAAGATGCGCGCCACCGAAACGTACTTATCCTCGACCTCGATGGGCACCTCACCCTCCATGTTGTAGATCTTGGCAAAGATTCGGTTGAGCTCCTCCTCGTTAGCGCGGAGCTGCTCGAACCGCTCGTTGACTTCGGCCTTGCGGGCCTCGTATTTTTCTTGAAGTAAAGTGGCCATGACAGACCGCCCTTTCTTTGTTGAAAAGTGCGGCTATGCAAATTTAAAATTTGCACTAGCCAGCTAAACAATTAACAGATTTAAATTCTTTACGGATTAAAGCGCGTCGTTTATTAATTCCCTAGTGTTTGTTGCTCTTTCTATGAATGAGCTTTTCAAATTCGCCTCTGCCAGCGTCCTTAAAATAAAAACGAGCGTCAATATCAATCGCCTTTATCCAGTCGGTAAACGCCTTTTGAGGCAGAAGCATCATGGCAGTCGTTTTTCCACTTGAACCACCAGCTTTATCCTCGAGAAGCATCATTCCATTAGGGAAGTAATACGTACACCCATGTGCAAGTGAATTGCGGATATGAGTTAGTAAAGTCATTCCTTTACCTGAGTCTTTAGGTTCGGGACCCTTGCGACCAGAGATTGTATAAGGTTGAATACAGAGGACCCTCGGACTAACGATATCAATCGGAGCTTCAATCTCTTGTTTAACTCCATCAGCCGACTTTTGATTTACAGTTGTTTTAAATCCATATTCCTCAATCACATCTCCAAGATTATCAGCCATAAGTAATTCACGCTTCCCGGAAGGCACCCCTTCATACTCAAGAAGAGTATCGAATGGCAATTGTTTCAATCCATAATCAGAGGCGGTTCTTCTTTGAGAAGCAGAGTTAGCTACAGATTTAGTCACAAAGAAATCCCAAATAGAAGAAATCTCATCCGGAGTCCAATAGCTAGATTCATGCAGAGACATATGAAATGAAGATATACAGGCTTTGTCCATAACCAGCACCTACACCAAAGGGTTATGTTTGAAATCCCAAGAGGTTTCAAACGAATCCCAATCGGTTTTCGATAGTTCGCGGCACGAGTCGACCATGTCGTTGACCAACGGCTCCTGTTCCTCGTTCTGAATGATCGGGTAGGTTGCGATTTGGCCTACCTCGAAATTAAGCGTCGGCGAGAGCATGCTTGCGACACGCATGATCACGGAGCTGTTACAAGCTCCCTGGAGATACTTGAGTGACTCCTCGTCGCTAAAAACGCTCGTGCCCGCCACATCAAAGATATGCCCAGCAGGCTTAAAACGAAACGCAATGGACCCGCTTGAAATCTTCGACCAGGTAATCGATGGGCTAAAGAAGCAGTTTGTATTCTGTGGCCTGGAAAGCAATCTACCATTCTGGTCTTTGTAATTACGGATCTCCTGTCCGTCATTCTCCCAGTTAACAACTGAGCTATTATTTCCGTACCATTTGCGGAAATCGCCGCCCTTGTTGTAGGGGAACCACTTGCAAGCGCTTTCAATCGACTCTTGAATAGATCCACAGGAATAGACGCTCTTGCAATCATCGACTTCCCACCACTCGCGAACGAAACGAGCGTTCTCGCCAGTAGCAAGCCCTTGGCGCGGCTTGCCATACTCACTGAGCTGTTTTGCGTTTCCAAACGCATCCAGAAGAGCGTCACTGGCCCAGTAGGCTATGGGGGTGCCGGGGATTTGCTTGAAGGTGTCGGCGTCGCGGCGGTAGAACCAGCCGCAGTCGAGGTTTTCGATCGCCCCGAGCAGCTTGAGGCGCTTCGCCTCGCTGCCGTTGATGTCGACGAGGCGAACGTAGGCGCCACCGCATGCCGCGCGGCCGTTGTAGATGACGTCGGCGGTCACATTGACGACCTCGCCGCCGATGGCGTCGAATGCGCGGGGGCCGAGGTGCGCCATCGAGACGATCGTCTTGCCGTCGATGAGCGAGGAGCGCATCTTCTCGAAGCTGCCCAGGAACATCCAGCTCTGCATGGTGACCATGGCCGCGTAACCGCGGTCCTTGGCAAGGCTGAACCCGCGCTCGATGAAGCACGTGCACAGGTCGCTCTTCACGTCGGGGCAGTTCTTCTTGACCCACTTGCTCATGAAGGGGTTAAAGCTGCTGCTGCCCATATACGGAGGATTCGCCACGACGCAGATAAAACGACGGGACAGTTTCTCGCAAATGGCGACGGCGCTTTCGAGCTTAGTTTTGGTCGCAGAAGCAAAAAGGTCCTCGGAACAACTCGCGGCGGCAGCCTTGAGCTCGTCGATCTCGTCCTCTGAGGGATTGAGCAGCGAACCGATCTCGCCCAAATGACTCAGCTCCTCGGCGAGCTTCTTGTTACCCGGCAGCTCGTCCTCCCCTAGTGGGATGCTCGAGAGCACGGTAACGTCGGCACGAACGCCACGCCTAAAGAAGCGACGGTCGTGCTCGCGGGCGCACATGGCAAGCGCCAGCTCCGCGATCTGTGCCGCGCGGGAATCGATTTCCATACCTGCAAGGTTTTTAGTAAGAATGAGCTCGGGAATCTCGCGCTCACGATAGCCGCGCTCCTCGTACATATGGAAGAGCAGCTCAAACGCATAGACCAAGATATGGCCCGAGCCGCATGCGGGGTCGCAGAGGGTTATCTCCTCGGGACTCGAAATGCGAATGAAGTCCTCGTGCTCAGCATCGGGCTCGATGTAATACTCCATGCGCTCGCGTAGCGAACTCCCCGGATTGTTGAGCATCCACAGACGGCCGAGCGAGTTCTCGACCATATAGCGCACGATCCACTCGGGGGTGAAGAGCTGCGTGGCGGGCGCGATGTCCGCCGCCGCTGCCTTGCGCTTGGACTTGAAGAACTCGTCTTTAACGTCGGCATTGTAGTACTGATACATCCAGCCCAGAACGGTCACGCCCTCGCGCCAGTCCTCGTCAGTGAGGACGGCATTGAGTTTGCCCACCACACTGTCAGCCATCATGAGGCCCTGGGGCAACAGCAGCTCCATGGCTCCGCCCACGCGTTCAAAGACGCCCGGCAGGCAATCGGCAAGCTCCTCGCACTGAGCAACAAACAGGTAGCGCCACAACGGTTCATCCAAGCCCGCCATCTTGAGCTCGGCTATGCGATCGGTATCGGCCGTCGTTATTTCCACGTCCAGTGCGTTCTCCACGGCCTCGCTGCCATGGCTGCCGTCCGCACGACTTAGCATGCGCATACGGCTGGGAAGCCATCCGCATGCATCCATGAAGCGAATGGCCACGATGCGGTTGAACCAGGTGTAGGCCGCACGGTCGCGCAGCGCCTCGTGACCAACCTCTGCCTGCATGCGCAGCAGTTCGTTGCGTTGCTCAATCTCAGCCGGACTTAGGGGCAGGCCGTTGACGGTCTCGGACCCAACGGGCGCGGGTGCAGGTTCGGTGATGCCGTAGCGCACCATCTGCGCCTCCACGCCTTTGATGAGCTCCGTACGGGCCCAGGTGCAGAAGCTCTTAAGAGCAGAATCGTTCATGGTTGATGAGCCTTTCTAAACGCCATAAGCCACCGGTGCGCGCTTTGGCACCGGTGGCTCCGCGGGTTAGTTGATACGGATCTCGTCGTTTGCAGCGAGCGCCTGCATAAGGCGGGAGCGCAGGTCGTCCACGTAGCGCTCCACGTCCTCTGCGGACAAGAGACGACTCGGCTTGGCCAGATCGGCGCGGCGCACAGTCTTGATCTTGCGCTGGGGCTTGGGCGCGGGCACGGGAGCAGACGATGCGGCGCCCTTGTTGGAGACCTTCTTGACCACCTCGCCCGTACTCATGACCTCGGTGGTGCGGCGCTCGTTGTCCATGCGCACGCGGGCCTCATCCACAGCGTCGTACATCTCGTTGGCCGCCGCACTGAGCCAGTCGCCCCAGTTAGTTGCAACAACGCTCAGTTCGTTGAGACTTTGAGCGCTGTGGGCACGGTTTTTGAACGACTCGTATTTGGTGCCGGCGTCTGCTATGGCATCCTTGGCCTGATTGACAAAGCCCTTTTGACTCTCGGCCTGCGTCCGCAGGTCTTGCAGATCGCTCTCGATGCGACACAAAAACTCATTGCGGCGGATGCCCAACAGCTTTTTCATGTCATCCTCGACGGGATCCATAAGCGGCTGCAGGTCTTTAATACGGCCGTAGGGCTTGGGATCTTTGAGGATCTCACGAACCGTTGCCACGTTCTCCACCGCACCGGGAATGTCATCGGAGGCATACTCGATACCCTCGGTGCGGTTCAAGAAATCCCTGGCGTGGTCAAACGCTGTTCGTTGATTGGGCTCGAAGAACTCAACCACCTTGTCAAAGTCTTCCTTGGCATCGAGCAAACGCTCCTCATGCTTGGTGAACGTGGTCAAGAACGCCTCGGCCTCGTTCTGGTCCTTAAGGACGTCGGCCACCTCCGAGCGCATCTTCTCGCACTCGTCCTCACCGGGATACGGGTAGGCCAGCTTGATGCCCGTGTAGTAGTCGCGTGCCATGGCGAGGCACGCCTCGCGCAAGCCCTCAAGGCGCTCTTTGAGCTCGGCCACGAGCTTATCCTCGTTGGAGGGCACGGTCTTGAGATCAAACAGGTCACACATGAGTTCGCCCGTGGCGCGTAGCAACCGGTCGCTCATACGCATGCGCAAGCGCACCTGGGCCTTATCGGCATCCTTTCGCAGGAGCGCCACCATGCGGCTGTCATTAGCTTGAACCGTCTGACCGCCAAACAGCACCTGCGCGCGCTGCTCCACCACAAGCTGCGCCACCACATTTGCGATGTCGACCTCGCGCCAGCCAAAGGGCCTTTGCTGGTACTGGCGCTGGATATCGCCCATAGCGGTATCCAGGTGGCGCTGGTGCTGCACTTTGAGGTAGTCCTCGACCTCTTTGAGCGCACGCGTGTTACCTGCATCCATGCCAGCGAGCCCCACTTGAACGTTGCCCACCAGAGTAGAGCGAATATCGGAATCGCTCGTGACCGGCGCGCCGATATAGTCGGCCTTTTCAAAGACCACATCGCACAGCTGCGCCAGCACCTGCTCAAAGACCTGAGCGGGTTTGGCAGCACGGATCTCAATCATGCGCCCGTTGACGGCGCATCGTGCATGGAGCACTGCCTCAGCCAAAAGGGCGTCAGCCTCTTTCTCGTTAAAGTCCTTCTCGCGCATTTTGGCCTCGACAATCTGGCGGGTACTCGGCGGTAGCTCCTGCAGATTGCGCGTCTGGGCGTACATGCGAATCTTAGCGGCGTTGACGAGTGGGGCCCAATAATCCACCTCGTCGCTCAAGGCCACGATGGCCTTATCCACGGATTTCAATGCCAGCTCGGCATCGTCCGAACGGCCCAAATCGCTGGCCATAGTCACCACGGAAAGTTCCATGCCGCCCATGCTGGTACCGTGGATTGAGCCGTCCACATAGCGGTCAAACGGAAAGTCGTTGGCCCCGCGGTTGAGTTTGCGCGCAGTGTAGATGCTTTCGAACAGGCGCTTCTTGATGTACTCAATCACCTTCGCGTTGTCGATCGGGGTGCGTGCGATCTCCTGCGCTATCTCCTGCTCCTCGTCGGTGAGGAAGCTATAGGTATCGCCCTGGCGTGCCACGTAGCTCTCGCGCTCCAAGCGGGCCAGAGATTCCTTGACGCGGTCCTTAAGGGCGCGCTTGTCCACGTCCAGGCTATCGATCATAAGGATGGAGATGTTCTCGACCGTGGCCTTGACGTAGCCGATGTAGCGGATCAAGTACAGGAGCTTAAGCACCCGGACATCGTAGCTCTCAAGACCCTCTGCGTTTTCAGCCGCGCGCTCCGCACAGACGACGACCTGAATGATGCCGTGCTCCAAATCCTTGGAGATTGTGTCGAAGAAGCGCCAGAACGGCACGAGTGCACCAGTCTGGTCATGCTGAATGGCCTGAGCGCTCTCCTGAAACGCGCTCAGCATGGAGCGCTCGCCCGTGGACATGTGCTTGGCCTTAACACCGTGCTTGCGTACCTCGGTCATCACGTCGGGCAGAAGCTTAAACTGGTAGCCCACAAACGGGTAGCTGGCCACAAAATCCTTGGAGTTGGCGAAACCGGCAAGGTCGGAGCGCGAGCCGCCCTCAAAGGTAAAGTTGTTTTTGAGGACGGCGGCGTCTTGCTCGTAGACCTGTGCAAGCATATCGGCCGCCGGCGCGGTCTTCTCGAGCACACGGCGCTGGATGACCTCGTCCACGCTGGAGCTGGAGAGCGAAAGGCGGGTATTGAAGCGGCCTTGGATCTTTGAAAAGTCGTTGCCCACGGGCAGGCTCAGGTTGTCGATGGCCTCCTGGCTCGTGACCATCACCCACACGCGGCCACCGCAGGCGGCACCCAGCTCCTCGACGATGGTCTGAAGACTCAACATAAGGCTTGGATCCCGGTCGTTTGTAATAAACTGACCCACCTCGTCGACCATAAAGAGTAAACGGTAGTTGCCGCCGTGGGCCGCTGCCTGAGCGTCTACGTAGCCCTTGACCTTTTTGGCAAAGACATCGGGGGCCAAAACCTCGTCCTCAGAACCCTCGAGCCAGTTCCATGCGGCCTTTTCACTCATGCCGAGCACGCTCTGCAGCACCTCGACGACGTCGTCCTCAAAGTAGCTGTAGGTGTCGCGGGTCTGGAGCCAGGACTCGCCGTTCACGCGCTCAAAGGCCTCGCGGAACTCCTGGGTCTTGCCCAGGGAATCGATGTAGTCCTCGAGCTTTGCAAGCTTGAGGTCCTCGCCGTAGAAGCCGCGCGCCTCGTAGAACATGCGCTCAAAGCCGCGAAGCAGCGCCGTGGGAGCCGTATCGCCCTGCTTCCACTGGCCCGCCTTGCTATCGATGTTAAAGAGGATGGCCTGCGTGGACACCGAGCAGGCACGCTCCATGGCAGCCTCGACCATGGGGTCGACGATCTTGCCGTCAAAGTAGCGGATGGCGCTCTTGCCGCCGATCTGGCGATTCTCGAGCAGATAGCTCAGCATCTTGAGGAAGTGCGATTTACCGGAACCGAAGAAACCACTGATCCACACGCCGATCTTGTCGGTGCGCACATCGATGGCATCGCCGTAGGCCTTGAAGAACGTGGCAAAATGCCTCTGCAACTCGCGCGTCACCACGTACTCGTCAAGCTCCTGGCGGATGGACCCATCTTTTGAATCCTGGACCTTGACCACGCCGTTGATGGAGCGGTTGATGTCTTTTGCAAAGAGGTCGCGAATGATCGTGTTGTCCATGGGTGCTCCTTTGGGTTTGGGAACGTTATGGCAAAGGGTTGTTAACGGCGGCAGGGACTTGTCTGCGGGGAGCCGTGCTTACGAGATATCGATGGCGCGGTAGTAGTTGTCGGCCGGCAGACGGTTAAAGAGCTGGAAAGAAGAGCCGTTGAAACTGCCCGGGTAGGCGGCGACCACAGGCACCTCATCAAAATCCGCAAGCATGCAGTGGAGAAGCGTGTGTATGCGAAAGAACGGGAAAACCTCGCCCGCGCCGGTGAGGAGAACGACGTCTCCAGGCGCGTGCGGCTCGGTCTGCTCAAGGATGTACGCGGCGACTTTCTCGGGCGAGGCGAACTTGGCCACGTCCTCGAGTACGCGCTGGGTACCGCGGCGCTCCTCTTGGTGCGGGATAGCCTTGAGGACACGGCGCTTTTCGAGAATTGCCAGCACGGCGTCGTAAAGGTTCACGACCTTGAGCGTGCACGGAAGCTTGTCGGCCTCGGCATCGCGTGAAAGGGTGTCAAATAATGCACGCGCCTCAAACTCCAGCGCGGGGTCATAGCAAAAGGTGTGGAAGCCGATCTCATTGCCTATGCCCTTGTTGGCCAAAAAGTCCTCGCTGCACAGGCACTCGCGCAGAAGCTGCGCACGGCGCTCAAATTCCTGACAGGCGCGCTCGGAGCGGACATGCGCCGCCACGACGCTCTTGCGGGAATGGATGCCGATATTGGTGGTGAGATCGGTCGCCGGGGTGATAACAGGGTCGACGGCGCTTTTGACGGGAGCCACGCTACATCACCGCCCTGCCGGTAAGGGCCGCGATAAGCGACTGCTCGCCCAGCTGAACCAAGGCTCGCTCGACATCGGAATCGAGGAAGAGTGGTGACAGGCGCTCGGACTCCGGGCCCTGGCCCTCGCCGATAAGGCCGGCATGGCGGAGCGTCTGGCGGAGCGAGCCCTTAATGCGCCTGACCGTGGCCTCAGTCCAGCGGGCCGCGTCCGGATATTCCGTGGTAAAGCGTGTCATAAAGGCGTTGAGGTCAACCTCCGTAAAGGCATAATCGAAGTTTTGTAGGCGCTCCCCTACCTCGACGAGCACGAACTCGTGCACGATATCGTAGCGGCAGATCATGCTGTAGAAGATGGCCTGGTCCGCCTGCGTGGGAGTGCCGGATGCCATGAGCCTGGTTAGGGATGACGCAGCCTCGACGGCGGTTTTGGGGTCGATGCCGCGCGCGGCGCATACGGCGTCCGTGGGCACCATGGCGTCAAGGCGGCGAAGGCACACGGTTGCGCGGTTGGCGACCATGCGCTCCGTGGGATATTGAAAGAGGTTCTCGCTCTTTACGCGTACAATGACCTGCTCGTCGCTTGCGCCCTGCATACGAAGGGCAGCGACGATGCGCATCTCATGCGGGAGGAATTGCTCGCGGGTGAGCACCCCCCCCCCGAACGCTTTTTGTGGTTACATCCACAGTACACGCTCCAAGGGTGTCAAAGGCTGTCACAAGTGCGCCGCAACCCGGCAGGCAGGCGCGGCGCACATGACAATAATCATACCTGTTGGTAAAAAAGTTACCACGCCCAGAGTGTCAAATGTTGAGCAACAAAATTTAATCCGGTTAACGGTCATTTTCGCAGCTCAGAAGCTTTGACGAGGTCGCCCCAAATCACGCTTGCCAGACAACCGCGCTTACGAATGCAGGCACGCACACGCCTAACGCCATCCTCCGCTACGCTCAACATAGAGTTATACATATGATTCTATGTAAGGAGTTTCATATGCCTGTCGTAAAGCCTATTTCCGATCTGCAGCGCAACTCTGGCGCTATTGCAGAGAGCTGCCACAAGACCAAAGAGCCCGTCTGCCTAACCAAAAACGGACCGGCGTCGCTTGTCGTCATGGATGCCGAGACCTATGGCGATCAGACGCGCGCACTAACCACCATTCAGGAACACGAAGATCACATTCAACGTGCCATCACGCGTGGCTACGACGACCTCACCAACAGTCGCGTGCGCCCCTGGAAACAAGCGAAGACCGAGGCGGATCGGATGCGAGCCTCGAGATAAGCCCTCCCCCATGTAACCATCCTGTAAATCATAGCGGCGCAGTCGAGTTTTACCGTGATGCGGTCACGCCTGGCGCTCCACTGTGCTAAAGTATCCCGAACGTTCAAACGACTACGAGGGG
>USPT01000003.1 GCA_900556705.1 uncultured Collinsella sp. | reverse complement strand
GATGAATCGTAAAAGTCGTACCCTTTCCAAGCTCCGACTCCACGGATATGTAGCCGTGATGACGCTCGACAATCTGCTTGGTCACGGCGAGGCCCACGCCCAGGCCACCCGCCTCGCGGGCGCGACTGGCGTCGGCACGCCAAAAACGACCGAAGATGCGCGACAAATCATCCTTGGCGATACCGATGCCCGTATCCGAAACCGCGATATCGACGTGCTTGCGGTCGCTGAGCACCGACACCACGACCCAACCCCCCTCGGGGGTATAGCGCATGGCGTTACTCAAGAGGTTGATGACGCATTGCGTGATCATGTCGGGATCCGCCTCGACAACGTCATCGTGGCCCTGCGTCTCATCTGCAAAGCGCAAACGCAGGTCACGGTCGGCAAACAAGCGCTCCTGGCCATTCACAATCGAGCGCACAAACGGCACCATGTCCACCGGTTCCAGGTTGAGCGGCGCGGTGCTGTTTTCCATGCGCGACAGATCGAGCATCTGCTGCACCAGACGGGCCAGACGACGCGTCTCGGATGCGACTGTCTCCAGGTGTTCGTCGTCGGTGGGATACACACCGTCTTGCATGGCCTCGACCGTCGCAAGCATGGCCATGAGCGGCGTGCGCAGCTCGTGGGCAACATCAGAGGTCAGGCGCTTCTCGTGCTTCATATCCTTTTCGAGTGAGGTGGCCATCTCGTCGAAGGTCTCGCCCAGCTGATCGATCTCATCATCGCCGCGCAAGCCCGTACGAGCCGACAGATCGCCGTCGCGAATTTGCTTGGCCGTGCTCGTAATTCGATGAATCGGCTTGGTAAGCATGCGCGACACAAGCGCTCCGATAACGACCGAGATGCAGACGGCCACAACCGCGGCAAGGGCCATGGCGTTAAAGGTCTTCTCTCTGAATGCCGAGTCTGCCCTGGTGAGCAGGGCATCGGAGCCAACCGCCCACAATTTGACCTGACCCACGTGCTCGCCGGAGGACGTCACGATCTCAACGTTGGCAACACTATTGGAATCGGTGGGAGCAGACGAGACTGGGCTGTGCGATGCCCTCTTTCCGCTCGCATCGTCGGTCGTCGCCTGATTTTCGCGTACATCGGCAGTAGCGCTTGCCGAGGGCCACGAGTCGTCGTAGACGATGACGCCCTTTTTATTGACGACCTGCATACCAAGATCGTCGGACACCAAGCTCGATGTCGCGACCGTACGCAGCTCCCCCGCGGTCCAAGAACCGTTTTCCTCATATGACGTTGCCAACTTTTCGGCAGCGGAATTGGCGATTTCGACAATATTGGAGCGTGTGTAATCCGTAAAAACCGTGCCCCATACAACGGAGACTACGCCCACCAGCACCAATACCGTCATGAGCGATGTCAGGGCAAAAGCCAGGGCCATGCGCGAGGGATAGCTCATCGTCGGCCGTGAATCGGAACGAGGCGTGTTCCAACTAGCCTTGGAACCCGCCTCGTTCTCCTGCTTGTGCTTTTGTCCGATTTCAAAGCGCGCAGGTGTCATATGTGATTTCCCTATTTCTCGTCCGACTTATCGGTCTTGGCCGGAGCCTCGAAGCGATAGCCGACACCATGGACGGTGTAGAGCCACTTGGGCTTCTTGGGATCATCGCCCAGCTTGGCGCGAAGGTTCTTCACGTGGCTGTCGATGGTGCGCTCATAGCCCTCAAAGTCATACCCGAGCACTTTCTCGACCAGCTCCATGCGGTTATACACACGGCCGGGATGGCGGGCAAGCGTGGTGAGCAGCTTGAACTCGGAAGCCGTCAGATCGACTTCCTTGCCCTCGACCAAGATCTTGTGGCCCGAGATATCGATGACCAGATCGCCGAAGTCGAGTACCTCGACGGCGGGCTCGTCGGCCTGATGGGCACGGCGGAACAGAGCGCGAACGCGGGCGACGAGCTCGCGCGGCGAGAACGGCTTAATCAGATAGTCGTCGGCGCCGAGCTCAAGACCGATAATACGGTCCTCGATCTCACCCTTAGCCGTCAGCATGATGATGGGGACATCCGAGGTATCGCGAATGGTGCGGCAAACGCGCTCGCCGGGGATCTTGGGGAGCATAAGGTCGAGCACGACCAGGTCGAACTGATGCTTCTCGAACTCCTCGATCGCGGACTGGCCATCGCCGACGCCCACAACCCAGTAGCCTTCGCGCTCGAGATAGGCAGCGACGGCGTCACGGATTGCCTTCTCATCCTCGACCAGCAGAATCTTTTTCGCATCTGAAGCCATAACACGGCCCCCCTGTCTCAATTAGCTAAGAACAAGCCCATTTTAACGCACCTGAGCCCGCCGGATGCCGCTATGACGCGGCAGCTCGGCGGGCGGTACTCACAATTACAACGCGTTTATTCCCCTGTTGGCGCCTTTTTAACCCCTCTAAGCTTAAAGAGAGAATAGGCGTGCAGTGACCGTCTCTGGTATACCCTGGCTGTTGCGCACCGTAGCGTACGTAAGGAATGAGTCCGATTTTCCCGCCGTAGCTGGATAATCGCCATACTCCAAAGCGCGGTCGGGCGACAGCAGTGAGCCATAGGTCTTGGCAGAGGTGTCGATCAGGAAATGCGACGCCTGTACCTTAACAAGGTATTTATTCTTCTTGCCAGCCGCACATGCGAGCGGCTCGCGTGACAGAAAGAGGTACGGCCCTCCCTCATTACCAATATACGTGCCCATGTTGCCCAGGCTGCCCACGCCACTATAGGTCGCCTCGATAGAAAACACGAAGGTATCGCCCATATATACGGCCTCGAAAGGCGAGACTGACGAGGGAAGGACTAGCTGGGCACGTTTGGTGTTGTTGCCGTCGGTCAAATCGATTGCCGTTATGCCGTAGTAGACGCCCTCGTCGTTGCGGACACGCGGCGAGATGGTCAAAATGCCGTCGCTCGCGCGCGGGGCCGATGCAAAGCGACCCGTCGATTTCCAAATTATCTCGGCCTTGGATTCATCAAGCGAGCGACGATAGCAAAACGAATCACTACTCGTTTTATTGCCGCCTGCCGAAGGCATTTTATACCAGATAACCGATGACCCGAACGCCGTAAACAGGGGCGGATCATAGTCCTTGCCACCTCGATCGAGCTCAACCACATCGCCAGAGAGCGAAGCGCCCGACAGATTTTGAGCGTAGAGCTTCCACGATGAATTGGCAAAGTTCATCTCAACCCACGCGAATACGCCGTCGCCGGCACGG
Source organism: uncultured Collinsella sp. (assembly GCA_900556705.1). GTDB lineage: Bacteria > Actinomycetota > Coriobacteriia > Coriobacteriales > Coriobacteriaceae > Collinsella. Next base: position 21,229 of record USPT01000003.1, on the reverse strand, counting down.
ACATCGTAGAATGCGTATCCCGTGCCCTCGATAGGATCCTCGATTAATGTGGTAAGCGAGCCATCGCCCAGGTTGAGCACACCGAGTGTGTTGGCGTGCAATGCCGATGCGGGCGCCATCATCGCCGCGGCGTAATCGCCGTCGCAGTAGTACAGCAGCGTACCCAGAGGCAGCGTCCACGACGCCGCCGGCTCAAGATCGATGTCGACAGCCTCGTACTCATCCGTAATCGAGATGATTTTGGAATCGTCCTTGATAACCTGCGGCTCGCCGGCGGCATCATCGCTGGTACCCGTTTTTTTCGAGCATCCGGCAAGCACCGTGGCAGCGCCCGCGGCAGCCCCACCGAGTACAAAGCCGCGACGCGATATTCCGTTCTTGATGTGATCGGCGATACCCATTAGGCGATCTCGGCGCGAGCGGCCTCGATGGCGCGCGTAAGCTGGTCGGCGCAGGAGGTCTTTTTCATACCGCAGGTATTACCGGCGAGAACCTCGATTACGCGATCGGCAGGAGCGCCCTCGACCAGCTTGGAGATTGCCTTGAGATTGCCGTCGCAGCCACCGGTAAACTCAACGCCTATCACCTTGTTGCCGTCATCGGAAAGGTCAAGGTGAATATTGCGAGCACACACGCCCTGAGGCTTGTAATCAAACGAAATCATGCGATCCCCTCTCAGAATGTTATTCGAGACGACTATTATCCCCGTCTTTCCCTAAATGCAACGAGGCGCTTTGCCGGCAACACACATTACCAGCAAAGCGCCCTAAAAAGCTAACGTTATGCCCGAACCTACTCGAAGCTCAGCTGCTCCAGACGATCAAAGACCGTGTCGATACGGGTGAGGAAGTCCCATGGATCAAAAATCTCGTCGAGCTTCTCCTGGCTGACGGTGCAGCGCGGGTCGGCCTCGAGACGCTCCTTAAAGGTGGGGCCGGAGACACAATCCTGTACCTCGTGCCAGGTTGCCATGGCGTTCTCCTGCACAATGGCGTACGCGTCCTCGCGGGTGATGCCCGTATCGACGAGGGCGAGCAGCACCTTGGAGGAGAAGATGAGGCCGCGGGTCTTATTGAGGTTGGCCATCATGCGGGCAGGGTACAGCTGCAGGCCGTCGATAACGCGGATGAGGCACTGGAACATGTGGTCGAGTGCGATGAAGCTATCGGCCTGGGCGACACGCTCGGCAGAGGAGTGCGAAATGTCACGCTCGTGCCACAGGGCGACGTTATCGAAGGCGACCTGGGCGTTGGCCTTCACGACGCGCGACAGACCGCAGACCTTCTCCATGGTGATGGGATTGCGCTTGTGCGGCATGGCGGAGCTGCCCTTTTGGCCCTTACGGAACGGCTCCTCGGCCTCGAGCGTATCAGTCTTCTGCAGATTGCGGACCTCGGTCGCGATGCGCTCGCAGGTGGCTGCGGTGGTGGCGAGAACGCCGGCGAGATAGGCGTGATGGTCGCGGCTGATAACCTGCGTGGACAGCGGGTCGTGAACCAGGCCCAGGTGCTCGCAGACATACTCCTCGACAAACGGCTCGATGGAGCTGTAGGTGCCGACAGCGCCCGAGATGGCACCAAAGGCAACATTCTTGCGGGCGTCCTCAAGACGATCCAGATCGCGCTTGAGCTCCCAGGCCCAAGAGCCAAACTTCATGCCGAAGGTCATCGGCTCGGCGTGGATGCCATGAGTGCGGCCGGCACAGAGCGTGTTGCGCTCCTCAAAGGCGCGACGCTTGCAAATCTCGCCGAGCTTCTTGACGTCCTCGATGATCAGGTCGCAGGCCTGGGTGAGCTGGTAGCACAGGGCCGTGTCGCCTAAATCGGAGCTGGTCATGCCATAGTGAACCCAGCGGCTGGGCTTGGGGTCGTCCTCGGGAACATCGGCATCGATGTATTCCTTCATGTTGGTCAGGAAGGCAATGACGTCGTGGCGCGTGACTTCCTCGATCTCATCGACCTTCGCCTTCTCAAAGTTGGCATGGTCGCGGATCCACTGGGCCTCGTCTTTGGAAATACCGATCTTGCCGAGCTCCGCCTGGGCCTCGCAGGCCAGAACCTCGATCTCCTGCCAAATGGCGTACTTGTTCTCGAGGGAGAAGATGTGTCCCATCTCCGGGCGGGTATAGCGATCGATCATAGCGGCTCCTTTTTGGTTATTGGCACGTTGGTCGTAACCTAACCATTGTACCGTGCGCAGGTGCAAGTATGGGCAGCAGGCATTAACCTAACATTTTGGAATTGGAGCGGGCAACGGGACGTCCGCGTATTTGCTTCGCAAATCCGCACCGGCTTCAGGCGCCTGTCGGCGCCTTCGCCTGCTCGCTACAAACGCTTCGCGTTTGCTTTACGCTCGCACCCTGTCGGGTTCGAGTCCCGGCGCTTTATTGAAAAAAGCACGGCACCGTAATGGTGCCGTGCTTGTGCTTCTAGCTGGAGCGGGCAACGGGACTCGAACCCGCGAGTGTCAGCTTGGGAAGCTGATGCCTTACCACTTGGCGATGCCCGCATATGTGGGGGATAGTATAGCGCGGTTGTCTTGTTCGATACAAGGGTGTCGATGCTTGTTTTAGCTGTGGAGAATCGTTTGAAAACCGCGCCAATTGTGGAGATGAGGACCTTTGTCTTTCTTTTCTTACCATCTTCTACCTGCACTTTTATCTGATTGTTGTATTTGAGCTCAGTTTGTCAGAAATCGGGCAAGCTTTTGGTCAGGCTCCGGTACTTACCCGCATGAACCTCGGGGGTAGCCTCATCCTACGCGTCGCAACCTCCCCATGCGGCGCACGAGGGATAAGGAGCAGCCATGTCCAACGCACCCACGCACTCTGTCCACAGCGCAATCGCAACAGGTCCGCTGCTCCTGCTCCTCTTCCTGCTTTTCGGCTGCCTGACACCGGGAGCCGCATTTGCCGTCGATGGCTACGATCAGCTCGGCTTCCGCACTATTAGCGATGATTGTGGGCCCTTCTTCATCGGCAAGTATGAAGCTCAAGACGCCTCGATTGCCTACTGCATGAACCAGGAGCGCCCCGGCCCCACCAAACCGGGCGGCCCATGGCTCAACTTTGATCAAGGCTGGGTGTGGCTCGACGACGAGTTCGCGGCAATCGTTTGTCACGGATATCCCACCACCACGTCGTTTGGCGGTTACCATCTTTCACCCGATCGCGCCCGCGCCGCCACCCAGCTTGCCGTATGGATGCTCAACGGCACTACCCATGTCGACGGCACCTACTCCTACACGACCGCTCAGGGTAAAACCAAGAGCGGACACTTTACCGCCGACAATGAAGTCGTGGCGGCTGCGCGGTGGCTCCACGACAGCGCAAAATCAGGAAGCATCAAAGCCGCTCCGCACCGCGCGCGACGCTATCTAGGAGCCGTATCGGGCGGCAGCAAACGTCAAGACATGCTCTATGTACTGCCGGCGGTCTCTGTTTCCTTCCAAAAGCAGTCTGCGAACACCGTTATTACCAGCGGAAACAATACCTATCAGTTTACCGGGGCAACATTCGATGTTTTTGAGAGCGCCAGCGGCGCGCGTGTTGGTACCATCCAGATGGACGGCAACGGTCGAGCACAGGCAACACTCCTACCCAACACGGCGTACTACCTGATTGAAACGAAGGCGCCGGCCGGCTATGTCCCCCGTCGTGATCGCATCGCTTTTACCACGGGGAATGACGGCGGGCGGGTCGCCATTGATGAACAGCCCGGCACCATCAACCTGCGTATCGTAAAACTCGATGCCGCGACGAATGCCGGCCCCCAGGTGGGATCTTCACTCGCAGGAGCAGAGTTCACGTGTGTGTCGCAATCAACCCCTGGATGGGCACAAATCCTCACGACCGACGAAAGCGGTCGGGCCACCCTCGCCGATGTCCCCTTAGGAACCTTTACCATCTACGAATCAAAAGCCCCCGAGGGCTACCTGCCATCCAACGATAGCTGGACCTATACCGTTGGAGCCGACCAGCTCGGCGATTCAGGCGTGGTCGAGATCGAATCTCGCATTTCCGATATCCCCATTGCGTTTAACCTTGAGATTTCCAAATTCAAGGATTACGGCAATAGCGACCAATCCGGCCTGGAGCAGCCGGCGGGTGGTGTTGTCTTTGAGGTTGTCAGCAACAGCTCTCAGCAGGTTGTTGGCACACTGACCACAAACATCTATGGCTTTGCCTCCACCAAAGATCAGCCCGAAGCATGGTTCGGCACAGGCAAGCGACCCGCCGGTGTCCACGGAGCCGTCCCATACGACCGTGCCGGCTACACGGTTCGCGAGGTTCCGGAAACCGTCCCCGAGGGTTTTAAACGTGCAGGGAAATGGACCGTCGGGGCCAATCAGATTTCCGACGCCGCCGAGCTTCAATATATCGTGGACAACCACGCGCTGTCGACGCATCTCCAGATTGTAAAACGCGATGCCCAAACAGGCGCTTCTGTTCCCCTAGCCGGATTCACCTTCCAACTCCTCGACAGCAATCACGAACCTGTCTCACAAACTTGCTGGTATCCAGCACATAACGTAATGGACACCTTTACGACCGACGCGACCGGGACCGTCACACTGCCCGAATCGCTCGTGCCGGGCACCTATTATGTACGCGAAACCTCGGCCAAAGAGCCCTATCTTGTCGGCGAAGAGATCGAGGTAAACATACCCGCCGACATGAACCTAACGCCCGTTGCAATCGCCTCGTATTATGACCACGCCGCGACCGGAAACATCAGGATCGTTAAAACCGATGCCATAGACGGCAGCAGCCTCGCGGGCGCCGTCTTTGAGATCCGTGCCTCGGGTGATATCGTGCGCCCCGACGGTAGCATTGCCGCGCTCGACGGTGAGACTGTCGCTACCGTCACGACGGATGAAACTGGAGAAGCACGCGCGGACAACCTCCCGCTGGGACCTGGCACCGCACGCTACGAGGTTGTCGAGACTCAAGCGCCGGCAGGGTTCTTGCTCGATCGAACAACCCATATTGTCGACCTTACTTATGCCGACCAGAAAACACCCGTTGTAGAAGCACGGCTTAACGTATCCGACGATTACACCAAGGTTGATATCTCCAAGGTCGATGCAAGCGGTGAGCAGGAAGTGGAAGGCGCACAGCTCACCTTATATGGTCCCGATAAAACCGAAATAGACTCCTGGACCTCATCCGACAAGCCGCATCGCGTCGAACATCTTGCACCCGGCACCTACTCGTTGCGCGAAATGATGTCTCCGCGGACCTATGACCTTGCCGAGGAGATAACGTTTGAAATAAAGGATACGGGAGAAGTCCAATCCGTCGCGATGAAGGATGCGCCCATCGAGATCAAGGGGCAGGTCGACAAGCGTCAGGAACTTGTCCAACCTATCGAAAAGGGCCTGTTGGCTAACGGCGATGGTAAAAACCGCGCCACGACGCAAACCAATAGTGATGGGCTTTTCTCCTATACCATCGATGCTCGAAACGATTCCGCTACTTGGGTTGATGAGTTTACGATTACCGATGATCTTGAGTGCGCCAAAGACGGCACAGCGAGATTCATCTCAATCGAAACCCCCGTCGCCATCGGCGACCTCAATGGTCTGTGCAACGTGTGGTATCGCACGACACCGTTGGACTCGACAGACGTCGATGAGCCGGCAAACGCGACACTTGACGATGGGCACGAAAATCCTTGGCTTGAGTCCGACGAAGTAAAAGAGAGCCTGGGTGAGGACTGTCGCCTCGTCGATTACGACGGTTGGCACCGCTGGAAGGCGGATATCTCGACCACGGAATCCACCACACTCGAGGTGAAAGAACTCGACCTTGCATCCAATACCGTCGTAACGGGCATTCGAATTGAATACGGTGCGGTAGCCGCCGACTTTACGACTCGAAGCGATGCGGATTCTTGGACCCGCGATGATCTCAAAGATGAGCACGACGACCTTGACGATGCCAAAGCAATCCTTGGCACAGACGCTCGGGGCGCAGTCGTACACATGTAGGCAACGTCGGCTTATACGCCCCAAACCGCACTCACCAACAGCGCGCGCGTCGATCTTTGCCGCAACGGTGGCGGCGATAAACTTGAGTCACATGACGAGGACAGCGTCATTCAACGCTGTACCCTACCGCAGGACCTACCGGCAACAGGATCAGCTCCCATCGCCGCTTGCATCACCGCGCTCCTGACCTCGGGTGCCGCAGCCCTATGGTTCGCTCGCCTTAGGTCGATCCCAAAGAAGCGCTAGCGCGATGAAAAAGCGGGCGAGACAGTCCCCTGGCTCGCCCGCTTTCAATCATGTAAATCGCCGTATCTACTCTGCAGACGAAGATCCACCATCAACGATTGCCTGCTCGGACTCAGGAATCCCATCGGCACCCGTACTCTGTTCTTGCTCCACCTCTTCGCTGATTGCGGAGGCGGGGGTCGAGCCCTTTGCACCCACGATGTAGGCAGCCCCAAATCCTAACGCAATGGCAATCAAGGTCAAAATCACGTAGACAGGCCAATGGCGCTTAATATACGAAAACACGTTGACTCCTTAGAGCTCCGTCTACGAACGGCGGATAACCTCGGTCACGACCTCGGATACCGTGGCAATGTTCGTCGGGTTGACATTGTGGGGCAGGTCGTCCTCGGTACGAGCGCAAGCCAGACGCGTGCCGTCCACGCCGGCGATGGTGAGGGCTCGGCGGCTCGCCTCGAGCGCGGCATAGGCATCGGTCTTGGCATAGGGCATCTCGAGCGCGCCACAATCGACATGGAACGACTTGCACACCTTGCTGACCAGGTTCATGATGCGGCGATCGCCCTTGAGCAGCTGCTGTTCGCCCTCGACCGTCACCACCGAAAGCCTGCCGGCGCCGACGGATTCAAGATTGATGAAGAATACGCCGCGGAGCTTGTCGCGATGCGAAGCCAAGAAGGCCTTCATGCCGGCGCCATCACAATCCGAGGCGCCCGTTGCCACAAACCAGATATCGTGACCGAGCAGCTCATCATCGCCCATAGAGGCGACAGCCGAGAGCATATCTTCGGAAGAAGCGCCGTCGGAAGACGTAGCGCCGCCCTTCCAGCCATCGTTATCGTCCTCGAAATTATCCCACGAACCGATGCCGCGACCGGACTTCTTGGCATCGTAATCGTCTTCGACGCCCAGCCAGTCGCTCATGCTGTCCTGCTCGTTTTTCTTTTTACGACCGAACAGGCCACCCAGGCCGCGCTTACGAGACTTGGGTGCCGCCGGGGCGGGAGCCGAAATGGTCTCGATCGGCTGCGCGCCCGACGCAACGGGCATAGGAGGCGCAACGGGTGCCGACGTGGGTTCGGGACCTTGGGCGGTAGCAAAGGGGTCGTTGACCTGGGCAGAGGGATCGGGTAGGTCGAACAGCGACGTGCGAGACGCAACGTTTGCCTGCTTCATCGACGGCAGTGACGGATCGGGGACCGAAGCCAGCGGAGACGAAGAGGGCGCAGGCGACGGTGCCGACGCCGGATCGGGAACATTCATCTGCGGACGCGGTGATGCCTGGGAGGAAATCTGGGCCATAAGGGAATCGACCGTTTCGTCCTGGGTGGGAGCAACATTGGCAACCGTGGCACCTGAACCACTCGGGGTCGGCATGGTGAAAATCTGCGTGGAGTAAGGCCTCGACTCATCCGTCTCGGGAGTCTCGGAAACCGCAGACACTTCCTCCTGCTCGACCTCGGTCGAATCATCTTGCTCGGCTGCCGCGTACTGCTCTTCGTCAGAGTTGGCCTCGACGGGCTCGTCCTCAGCAGCATCCTGAATTTCGGCAGCATCAATGGGCTCGTCATCGTCTGCCACGTCGTCCTGCTCATCGGAAGCAGGAAGGGGCTCGGCAATCGCGGTGCCTTGCTTTTCAAACGTTATCGTGGAATCGAACTGCGCGGCATCAAACGACATGGTGCTATCGACGTGCTGCTGAGCCTCGAAAGACGTCGTCGCTTCAACAACATCCGCGGACGCCGGTTGCTGGGACTCAAAGGACGTTGTAGCTTCGGCGGCTTCGACGGGCGCGGACTGCATAGCCTCGTTCTGCTCGAACTCTTGCGCCGCGAGCTCACGTGCCGCCTCGGCTGCCTGCTGCTGAGCGATAGCCTCCTGCTCGGCAGCCTCGCGTGCGGCAGCGCGCTTCTCCTCGAAATCGTCGACAAATTTCTTGCCCTTTGCAAACGCACCCTTAAAGAAGTTGGAAGCGCTGGCGCCAATCGACGAGAATGCGGATGCAATGTCGGCATGCGGCGTTGCCGCGGGAATCTCGGCCGAGAAATCAGTATCGCTCTCGTAAGACACGCGCCTCGGTTGTTCAACGTAATCGTCGTCAGACTCGTCCGCAACGTCTTGCGCCGGTGCGGCGGGAGCCAAAATGTCCAGTCCTGCCGCGGGATCGAACGCGGACACCGCCTCGGGATCGGCAACGGCAGCGGTAACCGCGGCAGACTCATCATCCGCAGCGACAACGGGCGCAGGCGCAGCCACGACGGGGGCAGGCTCGGGCTCAAACGTTGGCTCCTCGCCCTCCTCGTAATCGAGCGTGCAGGACTCGGGAAGCATTCCGAGCGCACGGATGGCATCCGAACCAAAGCGGATGTTGCCGGCGGCGTTGCGATAGAGCTTGGGCTCGGGCTCGGCAGACTCCTCCGCCGGCTCGGCAGCGGGAACCTCGTCATTGAACTCTTCGGCTTGGGCAGCCTGATTCTGATCCTCAGGCACGATAGCGCCGATCAGCGTCTCGTCGGCAGACGCACCCTCAAAGCCCTCGATTTGCTCGTCGAAAGCCTCACCCTGTTCGGGCTCGGTCTGAGCGTCGGGAGCAATCGGCTGACCGAACTCGTCCTCGGCGTAGGTAGGCTCTTCATACTCGATGGTGTTGCCGTAGTCGTTTTGCTGCTGGGCCGCGGCATACTCCGCCGCTGCGCGCGCCATTTCCTCGGCACGACGCTTCTGCTCCCCGAAATAGGTATCGAACGGAGCATCGTCGGGAAACTCGTTGTCACCCTGGAAGGGAGCAACGTTGTCCATAACGCCGAGCATAGCGGCGACAGAAGATTTGTTGCACACCGCGCCGGACGTATAGGGAAGAATGTGGCGGTTAGAGATAATGTTTGCCGCGTTGGCAAGTGCAACGAGGGAAACGAGGATCGCGACAATCCACAGCAGAACCTTGAGCGCGCCGGGGAGCGGCAGGATGCGCAGGATGGCAACGGCAGCAGGGGCAACCGTGGCAACAGGCAACAGCTTGGCGATGAGCGCACGATACGAAGCATAGGGCTCGCGGGCGAGCAGCTCAGCACGGGGAGAGTCGTAGTGTGCGACAACGACCACCGGGCGGTTACGCGGAGACGCGAGCGGGCCCGAGGCCTTGTGGTAGGCGATGACATTTTGGCTCACGCCCGTCTTGCCCAGGCGCGAAACCACGGGGTGCCCTGTGCGTTCGAGCACGTAAAGAACGGCGCCGACAATGGTCAGCAAGGTGCCGACCAAGCCGATACCGCCACCGATACCCATCAGCAGGGCACCGGCAAACGCAAGAATACCGGTAACGGCAAATGCCAACCTACTGGGCGCCGGGGCATTGAACTCCTGAACCTCGGGATCAAAGCCGTGGTTGCGGAAGATCTGAGCGATATCCTCGGCCGCCAAGCGCTCTTCTTCGCTGCATGCCGGCGTAATGCCGGTGTTCTGCAGCAGGTGGTTAATATAGTTCTGGGTGTTCGCCATGTGCGCTCCACATCCATAATCCGACAAATAGGCCCAATGCATGCACATTAGAACCGTATATAGTCGAAAGTATACCCCGAGCGAGCGCAAACGACCGAATTCGGGCCATCTTAACGCCCCGAGCGGACAAGGATATAGCCTAATCTCCATATCGGACTAAAATCATGGCAGCAAACCACCTTCTCATGCGAGGACTCTATGACGGCAAGCGACACGACCGCGACAATTAAAAAGGGGAATTCGGAGCCCAGTTTCGATAAAACGGCTCAGCGCATCCTCAATCTTTTCTTTGTGCTCAACAGCTCCCCCGAACCGCTGACGACCGAGCAGATCGTCTTGGATTCCGACCTGGGATATGGCTCGGGCAACATCGACTCGGATAAGCGCAAGTTTCGGCGCGATCGTGACAAACTGCTCGAGCGTGGCATCTTAATCAAGGAGGTTCGCCCCGCCGGTGCGCAGGAGACCGAGGAAAGCTCGTGGACAATCGACCGCGAGCACACCTTTGCAGCAGGCGGCCTCATCACCACAGACGACGCCGATATCCTGCTCAACGCCATCGACCAGACGCTAGCGGCCGGCTCATCCACTTTTGCCGCACCGCTTGCCGATATTCGCTCCAAGATTGCCTACCTCACCGGTAGGACGACGGTGGACGAGGCGCCGATCCGCCGCTCTCCCACCGTCGATGCGGTATGGAGCGCCTTTGCCGAGCGATGCGCGCTGCGATTTTTATATCAGAACGGACGCGGCGAGCAGAAAGAACGTACCGTCTGCGTATACGGCATGTTCGAGCGCGAGGGCGTGGCGTACTTCTGCGGCCTCGACAATGTTACCGACGACATCAGGACATTCCGCTGCGACCGTATCGTTCGCGCTTGGCGTCCTTCGAAGGCCTACGTCATCCCCGCGGACTTCAATCTCAACGACTATCTGTTCTTTGAATTCGATTTTGCCGACCGACCGCCCGTTGCAGCCACGTTCTCGTTCGCCCCTCAGACGCAGATCGATATGATCAACGGCCTCACGCGCGGGCGAGGTGAGCTCGCACACACCGATGCGGGATGGACCTGGACCGTTGACGTGCGCGATCTTGAAGCCGCCGCCTCATTTTGCATGGCCCACGCCGTGGACGGCATGAGGCCCATGGCCCCCAAATCGCTCAAGCAGGCGTGGAACCGCCTCATCGAAAGGACGGTGCACGAGCATGCCCGTGCGTAAACTCACCAGCGAGCAGAGACTCTCGCGCGCCATCAACATCATGGAGGCCCTCTACGCCGCCGGCGAGAGCGGCATGACACGAGCCGAGATTTGCAGCCGCTTTGACATCACGGGGGTGTCGCTCGACGAGATTCTCGAGATCGTCTCGACGCTCGCGGACCGAGAATCGGGCGCGCGCATCATCTGCGAATGCCGCAGCGAGCGTGTGGTCCTCACCGGTGACGCCGGGCGTGTGCTACCGTTGCGCCTGAGTGCCGCCGAGGGCGCTGTGCTCAACCATGAACTTGAATCGTTGGGGATTGAGCCCCAGGCGGCGGCTCGGATTCGACATGCCCTTCTACCCGAAGAGCTCGGCTATAACCAGCGCGTCTTTGACACCGTCAACCACGGGTCGCACTGGCAGCAGCTGAGCTGCGCCATTCAGGACGGTGTTCGTTGCCGCATCTCGTATCGCTCGATGGACGATGCACGGCCACGCGAGCGTCTGGTCGACCCCTTGCGCATTACGGCAAACGGCGACCAAACATACCTGATTGCCTGGGACATCGCAGTCGACGAGCAGCGCACCTATCGCATGGATAAAATCGAGGGACTCACCTTGACGGAAGACTCCGTCGTGTCTCACGCACCGGACGTCGCATCCCTCCACGATTCCCTTGCCCGGACGCAGCATAGCGCAAAGCTCCTGATGCCATTCGATATGGCGGAGCATCTGGACTGGGCCGGCATCACCCTAATCGAGCGCAGCGGGGCAGACATGGCAACGGTAACCGTGCATTACGGCTCCGAGCGTTGGCTACTGAGCCAGGTAATCGCAGCGGGCGGAGCCATCCGCATCTTGGATGACCCCGCCCTGTCAAAGCGTCTGTGCGATATGGCAAAAACCCTCGTCTGTCCGCTTTAGCGCCGCCGCTCGTGACGTGCGCGCCACAGTTGCAGATAGTGACCGATCTGCGCCGATTCGATGCGCTGGTAGGAGCTCGTGGGCAGCGACGTTAAGAACTTCTTTCCGTAGCCCTTCGTCACCAGGCGCGGGTCGGCCAGAATCAGCACGCCGCAATCGGTCGACGAGCGGATAAGGCGGCCGGCCGCCTGCTTAACCTCGAGCACCGCCTCGGGCAGCGAATAGCGCGCCCAAGCGCGGTCTTCGCGCAGGTTGCGCTCGCACGAGAGCGGGTCCGTGGGGCTCGAGAACGGCAGCTTGGGAATGATGACGCAACGCAGCGTCTCGCCGCTGGCGTCAAACCCCTCCCAGAAGGCCTTAAGCGCAAAAAGCGACGAGGTCGGCTCGTTGATAAACCGGTCGCGCAGGCGACGAGGAGATGAGTTGCGCTGCTGGCAGTTGAGCTCCAGACCCGCACGGGCCATCTTGGGCTCAACGCGGGCGTACAGGTCTTCCATGTCGCGCCGATTGGTGAACAGTGTGAGCACCGATCCGCCCATGGCAAGATGGGCGTCGACCAGCACGCGCTCGAGCGCCGTAAGATAGCTCTCGCGATCGCGCGGATCGGGGATATCGCCCGCAACGACTACAGCCATGTTCGAATCGAAGTCGTAGCTCGAGTCCAAGTGCAGCGATGAGGATGTTGAAGCACCGATGCGATCGAGGCCGACCGCATGGTTAAAGTGTTCAAAGCTTTTGGACACCGTCATAGTCGCCGAGGCAAAGATAGCCGTGTGAACCTCGGGCAGCCACTCGGTTGCCAAGGCCTCGCCAATGTCGATGCGCTCTGCGGTCATCGACTCTCCGCCGGCACGCAGCCTGCGATTGACCTGCAGCGAATACACGTAGTGTTCATCGGTGCCATCAATGATGAGTTTGAGGTTCTCGGCCAGCTCGTGCAGGCGGCGCGAGATATCACCCAGGTCGACAACAACCTCGGGCTTGTCGGCGGCGACGGCTTGCACCAGCGCGTCGACGCTCTTGTCAGCCTGTTCCAATGCGTCGATGCCAGTGTAGGCCGACTGTAAGAAATCATGCCAGTCGTCAGATTCGCGCAGCTCGGGGCCAATCCATAGATTGGCATTGTCATAACCCCCACGCGCACGGCGGCCGAGCTCGCGAACGCCATCGAACACGTCGGCGATTGCCATGCTCGCGCGCGCAACCGTCGACGTCGCCTTGGCAGTAAGGCCCAGATAGAGCGTAGAGCCCTCGGAGGTTGCCAAATCACGGGAAACCTGGCTTAGCGCGCCGGTGCTCGAGCCACCCAGGCGCTCAAACAGAACGCGTGATTCGTCCGCCGACACCACGCGCGCCCACTGGCGGCGCGCCTCGCGCTCGATGGAATGGGCCTCGTCGATTACCCAATGACGAATCGGAGGTAAAATCCTGCCCTCGGCCGCAACATTGCGGAACAGCAGGGAATGGTTGGTGACCACCACATCGGCATGCGCCGCACGACGGCGAGCGCCGTGGACCAAGCATTTATCAGGGAAAAACGGGCAGAGGCGACGAGCACACTCGCGCGAGGCCGTCGTAAAGTCGGGACGGTTGACGCTGCGCCACCGAATGCCGAGCGAGTCGAGGTCGCCATCGGCTGATTGGCAGACGTACGCCATAATGACCGCGACCGCCGTGAGCGTGTCCGCCGGATCGCGCTTGGTGGTAATCTCGACCTGGCCTCGGCTCATGCGCTCAAGCTTGCGCAGGCACGGATAGTGGTCATAGCCCTTGAGAGCGCAAAATGACAGACCACCGTCCAGTTGCTCGGCAAGTTTTGGCAGCTCATGGTACATGAGCTGGTCGGCAAGATTGTTCGATTTGGTCGCAATACCAACCGTGATGCTGTTACGGCGTGCTGCCTCGGCAAAAGGCACCAGATAGGCCATCGATTTGCCGACGCCCGTGCCCGCCTCAATTACGCGATGTGTGCCCGTGACCAGCGCATCGCGGACCTCGAGCGCCATCGCGATCTGCTCATCACGCGGCTCGTAAGTGGGATACATGCGATTGACCAGGCCACCCGGCGCATAGTCTGCCTCAATCTCCTCACGACTCGGCATCTTGAGGACCGGCAGTTCGTCGGCGTCCACCCGATCGTCGGCGCGATCGGCCTTGAGAACGTCAGCACGAGCGGCGCTGAGAGAGAAGATAGAACCAGGGTTCTGCCCCGCCAAGAATGAGAAGATAGGACGATAGGACCAAGGCACATCCGGATGCATGTCGGCTAGGCGCGCCATGAGGCCCTGGGGCAAGTCGGTGAGCGCCACGAGCAACACACGCCATACGCCACACAGGGCGTCGACGTCGGCATTGGCACGGTGTGATACCGAGTCACAGCCAAACAGATCGGCCATAAAAGACAGCTTGTGCGAGGCCAGGCGCGGAAGCGCGATGCGCGACAGCGCCAGCGAATCGATCCAGATATCGCTCACGTTGACGCCGCCTTTGACCGACTCGATAAACGAGCGATCGAACGTGGCGTTATGTGCGATCACCGGGCAACCACCGACAAAATCGGCGAGAGCGGCAACGGCCTCAGCGGCCGACGGGGCATCTGCCACATCGGCATTTGTAATGCTCGTGAGCTCGGTAATCTCGGCGGGAATTAGCTGCTTGGGATGCACGAAGGTATCGAAGCGGTCGACGATCTCGCGGCCCGAAAGACGGGCCGCCGAGATCTCGATCAGCTCGTTGTCCTGCACCGAAAGACCTGTGGTCTCGGTATCGAGGACAATCACATCTTCCTCGATAAGGCCGAAGGACTGCGTTTTGGCGCGTTCGGCAAGCGTGGCATAGGAGTCGATGACAAACTGCGGCGTTCCTGACGAAACCGCGTCCTCGATTAGCATGCAATGCCCGCTCGACGAAGGCCCATACGGATTAGGCTGTCACAGACCTGCGGGAACGTCATGTCGTCGGTGTGGCGGATCTCATCCGGATACAGCGACGTATCGGTCATGCCGGGAATGGTATTGGTCTCGAGGATGACGGGGCCGTCCTCACTCACGATAAAGTCGCTGCGCGAGATACCCAGGCAACCGAGAGCCTTGTGAGCGGCACAGGCAAGCTCCTGAGCACGAGCGTAATTCTCGGGCGAAATCTGCGCCGGAATGCGATGGATGTCTGTAGGGTCGACATACTTCACGTCCAGATCGTAGAACTCGCAGTCCTTGGGCTTACGAATCTCGACAATCGGCAGAGCGCGCACGTCGTCCTCGCCGTATACGCCGACGGTGATCTCGGTACCCTCGATACACTTCTCGACCAGCACTTTGTCGCCGTACTCAAACGCCTTGGCGATTGCCGCGGGCAGCTCGGAGGGCTCATGGACCAGGGAAATGCCATAGCTGGAACCGTTGACGGCCGGCTTCACAAAGCAGCGCTCGCCACAAACCTCGACGATATGATCGATATCGACTTCATCGCCCACCTCGAGCGCAAGGCCGGGGGCAATGGGAATGTCCGCCTTGGCGTACAGGAGCTTAGAGACCTCCTTGTCGGCACCGCAGGCGCTGGCAAGCACGCCCGAGGCCGTGTAGGGGATACCCAGGGTCTCCATGGCGCCCTGCATGGCGCCATCCTCGCCGCCGGCACCGTGCATGGCGATAAACGCCACGTCAAAGCCGCCGGTCGCCATGGTTACCATAAAATCATCAGCGGCCGTGTCGAGCAGCTCCACCGAAGTATAGCCGGCCTCCTTCAAGGCAACCACGACGTTCTTTCCCGAATTGAGCGAGATCTCGCGCTCAGCGGAATGACCGCCCGCCAAGACCGCTACGTGCATGTTCTCTAGGCTTTTACCCGGCATGGGCAGACTCCTCCTCTATAATTTCTGCAGCTGATACCATATTGTAGCGATACCCTCTACGTTACCCCAAAATCGAAAGGCTTCCATGAATCCCAGGACTAAATCTCAGGACATTCGCGACTTGAGCCAAAACGATATTCGCGAGCTCGTGGCCGAACTTGGCCAACCCGCCTTCCGCGCGAAGCAGCTCATCGAATGGGTCTTTGAGAAGAACGTTTGTTCGTTTGACGATATGACCAACCTTCCCAAGGCTTTCCGCGAGCAGCTTAAAGAGGCTTTTGCCTTTGACACGCCGACTGAACTAACCAAGCAGGTTTCCAAAGATGGCTCTCGCAAGTATCTGCTCGAGTACCACGACGGCGTTTCCGTCGAGACTGTCGGTATGCCCCGTCGTAACAAGCTTTCCGTCTGCGTTTCCACCCAGGCTGGCTGTGGCATGGGCTGCGCCTTTTGCGCTACCGGTCTCAACGGCCTCAAGCGCTCTCTGACCGCTCAAGAGATCGTCGACCAGGTACTTCATGTATCCAACGACTTTGGTGAGCGCGTCACGAGCGTTGTCTTCATGGGCCAGGGCGAGCCGTTTGCCAACTACGACGAGGTTCTCAAGGCGTTGCGAATCCTCAACGACCCCGATGGCATCGGTATCGGTGCTCGTCACCTCACCGTCTCTACCAGCGGCGTTATTCCCGGTATTCGCAAATTTGCCGACATCCCTGAACAGTTCACGCTTGCCGTTTCCCTGCATTCCGCCATCCAGTCGACACGCAATAAGCTTATGCCCGGTGTTAAGAAGTACACGCTACTTCGCCTTCACGAGGCGCTTCAACTCTACACCGAGAAGACTGGCCGCCGCCCGACCTATGAGTATGCCATGATCGAAGGCGTCAACGATACGAATCCCGAGATGCAGGCGCTCTGCGACTTCTGCGAGGGAACGCTGTGCCACGTTAACCTCATTCAGCTTAACGACATCGAGGGTAGCCCGCTCAAGCCGTCGCCGATTCATAAGGTTGAGGATCTTCAGCGTCGTCTTGAGTCCCGTGGCATCGAGACCACGATTCGTAACTCCCGTGGTAACGATATTGACGCCGCTTGCGGACAGCTGAAGCAGCGCTTCAAAGTTCAGAAGAACGCATAGGGGAGTCGCATCCCAAAACGTTTCATGTGAAACATCGAACGACCCCGGTTACAGAATATGCAACCGGGGTCGTTTTATTTATTAACCTTAATTTTGAATCAGCTGCTACCTGTCCCATTTTTTACGGCCAAAATAAGGGGTCCTTGTCTCGTGAATCAGACAAGGACCCCTCAAAATATGCTAAGTAATTGTTAGGTACCTAATAGCCTACATTTTCCCATTGGTTGCTAACCCAACCTTGATTAATCTTGGGATTCTTCGTTACCTGAGCCGTACGCATGGCAACATCTTCTGTCATAACATCCATTTTCTTCTTGGATGTATCGACAATATCTTGCGCACTACGAAGCAAACGACCTCGAAGTTCATCGTCTGTCGCGATCTTATAGCCAGCAAAGGCACCAGCCGCGACAGTCGTCGCCAATGCAATCGCAGTTAAAATCCTATTCCTCATCTTGGCCTCCTTGATCAAACTGAATCATTTCGCCAAGAATACGAGAGAGCTCTTCCTCGTCTTTAAACTCAATCTCAATCTTATTCTTTCCACGCGAGCTCTTCACACGCACGTTGGTATTAAAAACCTGACGAAGCACGCGGGCAGCTTTTTTAAAAGACTGAGGCGTTGCAGGCCTCGGCGTCTTAGGTGTCTCTCCGGCAGAAAACAACGGAGCAAGATTTTCTGTCGCTCTTACGGAAAGGCCCTCTGCAACAACCTTCTCTGCAAGTCGAATTCGAGCGTCCTCATAGGGAACTGCAAGAATCGCACGTGCATGACCAGCAGTAAGTTTGCCCTCAAAAATCATCTGCTGAACAACTTCAGGGAGATCGAGAAGGCGCAGCGAGTTTGTAATTGCAGAGCGTGACTTGCTGACCGCCTTCGACAATGCCTCCTGGGTCATACCGCTGGCATCGATAAGCTGGCGATAGCCCTTAGCCTCTTCGACGGGATTCAGATCAGAACGCTGAAGGTTTTCGATCAGAGCAAGAGCCAGCATCTCTTCATCATTAACATCTTTAATGATGACAGGCAGCTCCTCAAGACCAGCAAGCTTTGACGCTTGGTAACGACGCTCACCAGCGATGATCTCATAGCCGTTTCCATGCTTGCGTACCAAAAGCGGCTGCAAGACGCCATGTTCTTGGATTGATTCGCTCAACTCACGAAGTTCAGTTTCGTTAAAGTGAATTCGCGGCTGATTAGGGTTGGGAACGATATCCTCAATAGGTAGTTTTGTTTCAGATGCGGCATTCGAAGCCGATGCAGCCGAACCACCGGTCTCATACTCGGCCTCTGAGACCAAAGCATTGAGTCCACGTCCCAATCCGCCACGTTTCTTTACACTAGGCACGCTTGATCACCTCTTTTGCAAGGTTCATATATGCTTTTGCACCCTTATTTTGAGGTGCATAGGTAATTACCGGTTCTCCAAAAGACGGAGCTTCAGAGATTTTAACCGTACGGGGGATCAACGTCTTAAACGCCTTATCACCAAAGTACGATTGAACCTCCTCAACAACCTGATTCGATAGAGAAGTACGCGAGTCATACATGGTCATAAGCACACCGTAGGTGTCTAAGCCCTTGTTCAGACGAGATTTGACCATCTTCATTGACTCAAGCAGCTTCGTAACGCCCTCGAGTGCGTAATACTCGCACTGGATCGGAATCAAAACGCTGTCCGCTGCGGTCAAAGCGTTGATAGTAAGCAGGCCGAGCGAAGGAGGGCAGTCAATGAATACAAAATCGAACTCGTCCTGAATCGGCTCAAGCAAATCTTTGAGGCGGGTTTCACGAGCAATTGCGCTTACGAGCTCAATTTCGGCGCCTGCAAGCTGAATTGTAGCCGGAATTACGAATACCTTTTTGCAATTTGTATCAAGGACAAGCGATTCTGTCGGCACATCATTCAGCAATGCATCATAGATGCAGTGATCAAGGTCTTCTTTTTCAATTCCGAATCCACTGGTGCTGTTTCCCTGCGGATCAAAATCGACAATCAGCGTCTTACGACCCTGCTCACCCAGTGCTGCTGCAAGGTTTACAGCCGTCGTTGACTTACCGACGCCGCCTTTTTGATTGATGATTGCAATGATACGCGTGTCTTTTGCGCTCTTAGAACGCTTAACGTCGCGAAATCCCACGGTCCCTCCTGGTGTGTATTAAAGCTGTCAAACGGAGGATGTTTCACGTGAAACATTCCGATTCGATATCAACCGCCATGTTTCACGTGAAACACTGCAAGTTGTTAGTATCCATTATGTTTCACGTGAAACATCTAGGCAAGCGGATTCTTCTTTGCCATGCCATTTGCACGAGGCAATGAGATGGATGCTGGATGACTCTTCTTAAGAACAATGAACTCCCTGTGGCCCAAGTCCTCAGGCAAATCGATTGCGTCATTCAGAAGCAAAGTGAAGCCGCAAATCTTTGCCGCTGACATGCCGGAAGCAAGCTCCTCATCCGAAGGATTGCCCTTGGTGATAACAAATAGCCCTCCATCCTTGAGGTACGGAGCCGCATACTCAACAAGAATCGGTAGAGGGGCCAGTGCGCGGGCGATTACAACAGAGAACTGCTTCTTATGGCTTCGAGCATATTCTTCAAGACGATCATGAACCGCATGAGCATATTTCAATCCAAGAGCATGGACAAAGGAATTGACTGCATCAACCTTCTTGCCAACAGAGTCAATATAAGTTGCTTTACGATGCGTGGTTATGGTTAATGGAATACCAGGGAAGCCCGCACCAGTTCCCATATCGAGCAAAGCTCCCTCAGGAGCCTTATTGATATAAGGGAGCAAAACAAGTGAGTCAAGGATATGAAGTACTGCAGCATCTTCTACGTTAAGAATACGGGTGAGATTGGTTGTCTTATTTATTTCCAGAACCAAATCCAAATGCTGAATACATTTCCTCATCTCAACATCAGTTACGCTCAAGGAATACTCTTTGCAATAGGAAGTTAGACGACACAACATCTCGTCAGCCTGCCGATCAGTAAGTACTAACAACGAAAGCTCCTTTCTGACAAAAATCAGTGTATCGAGAACTTTTGACAAAAAAAAGGGGACGTGGAAACCACGTCCCCTTAGCATAAGCTCGAGTAGATTATCGAGCAACAATCACCACATGGCGATCAGGGTCTGAACCCTCAGAATGAGTATCGACTGCATCATTGCCACGAAGTGCGATGTGAACAAGTCGGCGCTCGTAGGCATTCATGGGCGGAAGCGAAACACTCTTATGAGTGCGGATGGCACGCTCGGCAGCAGACTGAGCCATGGAGGCGACCTTGTCCTGACGGCGGCTCTTGTATCCCTCGACGTCCACTACAATCGGATACCTAAAGCCAAGCTTGCGGCTCACCAGCAAAGAGAACATAACCTGAAGGGCATCAAGGGTGCGACCATGACGGCCGATGAGAACAGCAAGATCGGGAGCCGTTACATCCAAAATCAGCTCACCCTCGTCGCCCTCATACTCATCGATAGGAGAGTTGGCGGCATCGAAGTGCGAAAGGATAGAACGCAAGATGGAAACCGCAACATCGGCAATGGTGTCGAGCTCCTCATCGGTCAGCTCTTCACCAGCCTTGTAGCGCTGTGCAATCTCGGGATAATCGCCCGCGACCTGCGGGGCAACCTCCTCAAGCATACCCTCGATGATCTCTTCAGACATAACGTACTCCAAAAGTTAGGTACCTAAATAAGATTGATATCCCACTACTTCTTCTTGTGCGGGCGCGGCTTCTTCTCGCGACGAGTGACCTCAACCTGCAGCGGCGCGTTCTTAAGACGCTCCTCCTCATCGGCCTTCGCCTTGTCGATGACCTTCTGCGTCACAAAAATCTGCTGAATAACCTGCCAAGCAGACGAGACGTCGTAGTACAGCAGAACACCAACGGGCAGGCTCCAGCCCATCCAAAGCATCATGACCGTCATGACAACAGCCATCATACGCATGCTCTGAGCCTGCTGGCCGGTCTGGTTGCGCGACATATAGAGCTGCGGAATCAGGGTCAGGACGGCGAACAGAATCAGGCAGACCAGCGCAGGCAGCGCAACCATAAAGCCATCGGCAAAGGAAGCGCTCGGCGTGGTGGTCAGGTCGGGCAGGATGTTGAAGAACGAGAACGTGCCGTCGTTAAAGTACTGCGGCAGGTTGCGCAGCAACGTAAACAGGGCGAACAGGACAGGCATCTGGATCAACAGCGGCAAACAACCAGCCATCGGGTTGAACTTGTTCTCGCTGTAGAACTTCTGCATCTCCTCGGCCTGGCGCTGAGGATCGTCGGCATAGCGCTCCTGGATCTCGAGCATCTTGGGCTGCAGCACCTGCATGCGAGCCGTCGACTTGGTCGACTTGAGCATAAGCGGCG
>USPT01000002.1 GCA_900556705.1 uncultured Collinsella sp. | reverse complement strand
CGATCGCTCCTTCCATCTCGAGCTTGATCAGGTTGTTCATCTCGACGGCGTACTCCAGCGGCAGCTCCTTGGAGACCGGGTTGGCAAAGCCGTTGACGATCATGGTACGGGCCTCTTCCTCCGAGATACCGCGGCTCATCAGGTAGAACACCTTATCGTCGCCGATGCGGCCGATAGTTGCCTCGTGGCCGATGTCGACGTTCTTGGCGCGGATGTCCATGGCCGGAATAGTGTCGGAGCGGCTCTGGTCGTCGAGCATCAGCGACTGGCAGCTCACGGTTGCCTTGGAGCCCTCGGCCTTGGGTGTGGCAACGATAGAGCTGCGGAACGTCTGGATGCCGCCGCTCTTGGAGATGCCCTTGGTCTCGACGGTTGCCGAGGTCTCGGGCGCGTTGAGCACGACCTTACAGCCGGTGTCGAGGTTCTGTCCGGCGCCGGCAAAGGTGATGCCGGTAAAGCTCGAGCGGGCGCGGCGGCCGTTGAGCACGCTCATGGGGTAGAGGTAGCCCACGTGGCTGCCGAAGGAGCCGCTGATCCATTCGATGTCTCCGTCCTCGTCCACGCGCGCACGCTTGGTGTTGAGGTTGTACATGTTCTTGGACCAGTTCTCGATGGTCGAGTAGCGCAGGTGCGCACGCTTTCCCACAAAGAGCTCGACGGCGCCGGCGTGGAGGTTGGCCACGTTGTACTTGGGCGCGGAACAACCCTCGATAAAGTGCAGGTCGGCATCGTCCTCGACGATGATGAGCGTGTGTTCAAACTGGCCGGCACCCTTGGCGTTGAGGCGGAAGTAGCTCTGCAACGGGAAGTCGAGCTTGGTGCCCTTGGGCACGTAGACAAACGAGCCACCCGACCACACAGCACCGTGCAGGGCCGCAAACTTGTGGTCGGTGGGCGGGATGAGCGTCATGAACTTTTCGTGGATGAGCGGCTCCCACTGCGGGTCGTGCAGGGCCTCCTCGATGCCGGAGTAGACGATGCCCATCTTGGACGCGGTGTCCTGCATGTTGTGGTAGACGAGCTCGGAGTCGTACTGCGCGCCGACGCCCGCCAGGTAGCTGCGCTCGGCCTCGGGGATACCTAGGCGCTCAAAGGTGTTCTTGATGTCGTCGGGCACCGACTCCCAGTCGTGCTTTTGGTCGGTGTTGGGCTTGACGTAGGTGACGATGTTATCCATGTCCAGGCCCTCGATGGAGGGGCCCCACGTCGGGTCGGGAAAACGGTTGAAAATCTCGAGGGACTTGAGGCGCAGGTCGAGCATCCACTGCGGCTCGTCCTTCTTGGCGCTGATCTCGCGAACGATGTCGGGCGTGATGCCGGCGTCGAGGCGCTCGAATCCCTCCTCGCCATAGGTAAAATCGTAGAGGCTGCGGTCGATGTCCGCGACCTCGGTGCGGTTCTTGGTCATTGCGTCGCCCCTTTACGCCTGCTGCTCGGCAGCGGTGGCCTCGGCCTGGGCGCGCTGCTCGGCGGCTTCGCGCTCGAAGGTCTCAAAGCCGTTTTTGTCGATCCAGGGGATCAGCGAGGCGTCGTCCTCGCGCACGATGTGGCCCTTGACCATAACGTGGACGCGGTCGACATCCAGGTGCTCCAGGATGCGCGTGTTGTGCGTGATGATGAGCATGGAGCCGTCGCAGCTCTTGCGGTAGGCGTCCATTCCGTGGCTGACGGTGGAAAGGGCGTCGACGTCCAGGCCCGAATCGGTCTCGTCCAGGATGGCGAGCTTGGGCTGCAGCAGCAAAAGCTGGAGCATCTCGACCTTCTTCTTCTCGCCGCCCGAGAAGCCCACGCCCAGCTCACGGTTGAGGTAGGCGGTATCCATGTTGAGCTCGGCCGCGAGTTCCTTGACGCGACGGCGGAATTCCTTGCCCTTCATCTCCAGGCCGGGGCGGCCGGCGATGCTGGCGCGCAAAAAGCTCGACAGCGGCACGCCCGGGATCTCGACC
This sequence comes from uncultured Collinsella sp., assembly GCA_900556705.1. Lineage (GTDB taxonomy): Bacteria > Actinomycetota > Coriobacteriia > Coriobacteriales > Coriobacteriaceae > Collinsella. Next base: position 26,768 of record USPT01000002.1, on the reverse strand, counting down.
GGGGCCTGGAAGCTCAGGAACAGGCCGGCGCGTGAACGCTTGTCGGTGGTGAGCTCGGTGATGTCTTGGCCGTCAAAGACGATGCGGCCGTCGTTGACCGTGTAGACGGGGTCGCCCATGACCAGGTGGCCCAGGGTGGACTTGCCGGCGCCGTTGGGTCCCATCAGCACGTGGGTCTCGCCGGCGGCGACGTTGAGGTTGACGTTGTGGAGGATGGTCTTCTCGTCCACGGAGGCGGTCAGACCTTCGATGGAAAGCAGCGGATTTGCGCTCATGCTGTCCCTCTCTGTATATGGTGTACTCATAGGTGTACTAAACCCTAGGAATCTTCTCGGAATAAAGTTACTATGGGTTCGGCGTTAGTCAAGGGAAAACCCGACTAATCCACTCGACTTTTTAGATGCGGGACATAATAATCAGGTTTGTTTGCCCCGCGTGCATAGGATTTGGGACTAACAAGCCTGATTTTGTCCCAGGAACAACGGGAGGGTAGGTATGCTCATTTCTTCTAAGGGCCGCTATGCCCTCCGGCTAATGATCTATATCGCGGCGCTGGGCGACGCCGAGGGCAAGATTGCCCTGCGCGAGGTTGCCGACCGCGAGCATATCTCACAAAAGTATCTGGAGCAGCTGGTTCGTCCGCTTATGAAAGCGGGCCTGCTTAAGAGCGTACGCGGTAAGGGCGGCGGCTACATGATGGCCAAGGACCCGGCCGAGGTGCGCGCCGGCGACATCCTGCGTGCCGTTGAGGGCAGCACGGCTCCGGTGGCGTGTGACGGCATCGACAACAGCTGCACCCGCAGTGACCTTTGCTCGACCGTCAAGTTCTGGCGCGGGCTGGACGACGTGATTGAAAAGTATGTTGACGGCGTAACGCTGGCCGACTTGGCCGCCGTCCCCGAGATCAATTTTGACATCAAGCTGTAAGGGCTGGCTTTCGTGAAGTCGTACGAAGCCTTTGATTCGCGTCTGGCGCTGCTAGAGACAGCTCGATTTCAAGATTTCGAAAACGACTATGTTGTCTCCGGATGTGCGTATATCTATGAGCAGGTTTTCGGTATCTCAATTACCCTCCTTAAGCGTCTGCTCGAGTATGAGGGCGCCACGCTTGCCGCGTCGGGGTCTCCTCGTGCCATCTTGAAGGAGTCCTACCGATTCTACGACTTTATTGATGAGGCAGCCTGGCTAGATATGCTCAGAGACCGCAATACGAACGTCCATATCTATGACAACAAGCTCGCTCAAGATTTGATTCAGCGCATCTTGAGCGTCTATATTCCCGCTTTCTGTCAGTTGCGAGACGGGCTGATGGAGCGATACGGCGAGCTTCTGATGGCGCCCGACGACCAGTTTGTTTAATTCCTTAAGATTTCGCGGAGGGTTGTTGCCGTTTACCGAGGGGTTGTTGTGTAACAACGGGCGAGCTGCAATACTTATTTTTATCTTTGCAAACTGAACTTTAACTACACCAATGCAGGGAGGATCTTATGCAGCCCAAGCATTCTGCTATTGTCGCGGGCCTGACGCTGGCGCTTTCGTTTGGCGCCGTTTCCGCGCCGGCACCCGCCGCTGCCGAGGAGCCCACGCCGGGCATTGCCTCGGATGCCACCGATATCGATAAGGGCCTTTACACCCAACAGTCCTTCTCGGGCGTGTTGAGGTCGGTTCAGGGTGTCTCGTTTGTCAACGTGACTCCCGAGATGAAGTACTTCACCAAATATGAGAGCCATGGCAACTATAACCAGGGCTTTTCGTATGGTGACGGCTACAACGCGCTGGGCTATTACCAGTTCGACCGTCGTTGGTCGCTCATTCCGTTTATGAAGCAGGTTTACAACTACGATTCTGCCAAGTACGGCATGCTCAAGGATGCGATTGATCGCGGCAGCGAGATTTCCAACGCGAGCAATGCCATGTACGAGAACGACCAGCTTACCGAGCTGGGCCGTATTGCACAGGAGGCCTTCCAGGGTGCTTATAACACCGATCCTGCTGAGTTTTCGGCTCTGCAGGATGCGTATGCGTACAACTCGTACTATGCGGTGACCGAGGCGTGGCTCAAGAGCGGCCTGGGTATTGATATTTCGGGCCGCGCCGATTGCGTCAAGGGCATGGTGTGGAGCATTACCAACATGTGCGGCACTGGTGGCTGCAGGGACTTTTTCCGCTGGGCGAATCTTTCCAACGATATGTCCGACCGCGAGTTTGTGACGGCGCTTTCCAACAGCGTGGTCAATAACGTGGCGACCAAGTATGCAAGCCAGCCCCAGTACCACGAGGGCTGGAAGAACCGTTACCGCAACGAGCTAAAGGACTGCCTGGTCTATATCGCCGAGGACGAGGCTGCCGCTGCGAAGGACAACAAGCCCGAGCAGCCCGAGCCTACGCCGGCGCCCTCGCCGACACCTGATTCGAATGACGGCTCGAGTGACGATGTCAACGATGACAGGATGGATGCGCCCTCGACCGATGCTGACGGTAATGGCTCTGCTGGTGGCACTATCAACGACGGTTCCACCTCGAACGGCTCCGATTCGAACGGCTCTGCTGCGGGCGATTCGTCTTCAAGCTCTGCCGGCAATACGGGCAGCGCCGCCTCTGGTTCGACCGACGCTGGTTCCTCTGACTCTTCCACTGGCTCGAGCGATTCTTCCGCCGATACTGGTTCTAGCAATGACTCTAACACTGGCGCTGCTTCTGATTCCGATGCTTCCAAGGACGACTCGAATAAGGCGCCGGACGCTCCCGTTGCTTCGCCGGACAAGAAGCCTTCTTTCTCCGTGCAGCTTGGTTCTACGCTGGGCTCTTCGCTGATGGCTGGTGTCAATAACGGCTCGACCCAGAACAAGGACAACTCTGATCAGGTTTCCACGGAAAAGACCGAGGCCGCAAAGGGCGACTCCAAGGGCAAGGCTTCCGAGAAGAACGAATCTGATAAGGGTTCTAGCTCTGAGGAGAAGGGCGACGAGTCCGAACAGAAGAAGGACGAGGATAAGAAGTCTGAATCTGAGGAGAAGGACGAGAGCAAGGGCAAGACCAAGGACGGAAAGCAGCAGGGCGAGGACAACGGTAAAGGCAACACTGACAACCGGAACCAGGAGCAAAATGACTCCAAAAAGGTGACTCCAACGACGACTACAACAAACAAGTCCTCGGGCGGCAACATGCCCAAGACGGGCGATCTGATTGTGATGGCGAGCCTTGCCAGCGCGAGCTTGGCCACACTGGGCGCTACGTCTATCGTAAGCGGTAAGCATAAGCTCGATCAGCAGAAGAAAGCTTCTGGGGAGGACGACTCGAAGGAGTAGGCTCTCAGTTGCCAGATAACTAAATAGTCGGGACGGGGTCCGGTGCGAATGCATCGGGCCCCGTGTTGTTGTGCAACGATTAGTTGTGCCCCCTCACACCTCTTGTTGCTACCGTTGCCCGATATGTTCGCGCGGCGTCGTCGGTACGCGCGAGGCGGTCATTACAATTGGCATCGTGCAGCGATTTAGGGGGAACGTTTTGGTGTCTGAACAGGCAAATGTTGATTGTGCTGCTGGCTTTGGCGTGCGCTTGATCGGCTGTGCCGACGATGCGGTTTTGCCCATTGGCATGCACGACTATGCGGAGGCCCTTGGTTGCTGCATGCTGGTTGACAAGACCATGTTTATTGCCGATGTGTTGGACTGCGACGCGTCCGTTGTGGTGTGCTGTCGACCCGAGGGTTTTGGCAAGAGCATGAACTTGTCGATGCTCAGGGCTTTTCTGGAGCGTCCGGCGGTCGGTCGCGCCGGTCGGATCTCGTTTGCCGATGCTCAGATTTGGGATGCGGACGGTGGGCGCTATCGGGATGAGTGCGCTTGCTATCCGGTGATATCGCTGGACTTTTCTGGCGCTGCGAGGCGTGGCCCCGCTGTTGCCGGCGTCGTGCGCGATGCCCTTTCGGGCGAGTGCGCTCGCTTGTTGGCGCTCTTGGAGGCTCCGGACTTAGCTCGAGATAAGGTGCGTCACATCGAACGCGTTGCGCGTGGTGCGGCGAGCGAGGATGAGGTCGCCTCGGTGCTTGGCGTGCTCATAGAGCTGCTGGAGATGGCCTGCGATGAGCAGGTTGTATTGCTCGTTGATGGGTACGACGCGGCGTGGTTGGGCCGTGTGAGCGCGAGGGTCACTTCCGACGCCGATCCGGCAGAACTACTTGACCGTGTGTTGTTTGACGCCATTGCCACTGCGCGCGATTCGTTGCGGCTGACGTGTCTGATGGGGGAGTGTCCCGGTCCTGCCGAAGCGGCGCTTTCTTCGCGCGGCTGCTCGTATTGCCTGACGACGCCGCTGTCGGCGTGGTGTGATCGTTGGTTCGGTTTTTCGGATGCCGAGGTCCAGGCTCTTTTGAATCATGCTGGGCGCGAGGAATACCTGGATGATGCGCGTGAATGGCTCGAGGGGTATCGGTTTGGCAGGGCCTATTGCTCGAGTCCAGAGCGTGTGATCGGTTTTCTGGGCCGAGGCTGCACGGCGCCTGTGCGTGCCGATCTGTATGGATATGCCGATTGCCTGAGTAGGGTAGTTGCCGGGTGGAATCTCGACCGCCTTTCGGTCTTGTTTGATTTGCTCGAGGCCCATGGGTGCGCTGAGGTCCCGCTTTGTTTGGGCGCTGCAGAGCCAGATGTCTCGCCTGACGATGGCATGTGGACAGCGCTGTATCTGTCCGGTTTTCTCACGACGGATATGACTGAGGAGCCAGAGCATGGCGATCGCCTCCGTGCTTTGCGATTGCCCAATAACGAGCTTCGCCAGGCCTTGCGTCTAGTGATTATTGAGTGGTTTGAGTGCGCTGCAGAAGACATTCGAGACGTCGATGCGTTTCGCGACGGGCTGTGCCATGGGAACGAGGATACCGTGAGGCGGGCGCTAAGCCGCATCTTGGGAGATGCGGGAATCGGTGCGACCGACCCAGATACACCGCTGCCATATCACCTACTCTTGCAAGGACTCTGCTTTGGATTGCCGGGCTATGCCAATCCTGCTTCGAGGCGAAAGTGTGGCGCGGATCGCTGGGACATCCAGGTTTTTCCCACGGGCGCCGTGTTCGACATAGCCGATACGATCGGTATGCTCGATGAACGTCCGCTGATAACGATCAACATGATGTATGACCCCGGTGTGGATGCGCTGGGCCTGGAATTGCTGGCCGTGCAGGCGCTGCTCGACATAGAGCGCGACGGCATCGACGAAATCCGTGTGCCGCGCCCCGGCGTGGGTCGCATGCGCTGGGGGTTCGGTTTTGATGGGCAGCATGTGGCTACGGTGTGCCAGCGGCTTTAAGCGCCGAGGTGTTTCCGGCTTCCGTTACTCGGTGTCCTTCATGGGCGGCATGGGCTTCCAGTTGGGATCCTTGACGATCTTGCGGGCGTCCTTCATGCCTCGGCGCAGCGCCGGAATACCGGTCTTAAAGCACTTGTCAACGGCAGCCAGGCGAATGAACTCCTTGCAGAAGGTCGCGACGTTGCCCAGACGGAACAGCGCGGGGTGATAGTCGCCGTAAATCTGCATGTAGCGGGCCAGATAACCGCGGTTGCGCATGATGTAGTAGCGGTTGGTGTCGCTCGTAGAGTTGAGTTGGCGTTTGCCGGCGATGTCCCAGTTAGAGACGGCGCGGGCGCGCTTGAGCACCACGTCGGCAACCACGGCAGCGGGGAAGTGCTGGCTCGCAACATAGCCGTAGCAGGCATCGTCGCCGTAGATGAAAAAGCGCGCATCGGGCAGGCCGATCTTGTCGACTACGCGACGGGAGAACAGGCCGCCTTCAAAGCACAGCTGGTTCATGGCGCGGTAGCCCTCGGGGCCCAGGTCCCACTTAGCGATGGGGTTGGGGATACCAAGCGAAAGGATGAGCTGGTACTGCCAAAAGAACGCGCCGCCGTCGAAGTCCAGACGCGAACCCTGGATGACGTCGTAGCGGTCCGTCCACTTGGCTAGGCGCTCAATGCCCTCGGGGATGACGAGCACGTCGTCATCCATGACCCAAAACCACCGGGCGCCCAGGTCATAGGCGCATTTGGTGCCGGCGGAGAAGCCACCTGCACCGCCGCCGTTTTCGAGCTGTGGTGCGTAGATGACGCGGTCGGTGCCGCCCTTCGCGTCGGGCTGTTCGATGTCGGTGCCCCACAGGTTGGCCAGGCGCTCGTTGAATGCGGTGCACATGGCCTCGGTCTCACGCGAATTCTCGTTATCGACGATCACGATGCGCCAGGGCGCTGCCGTAAGCTCGGTCATGGAGTCGAATAGGTTGGCCAGGAGTTCCTGGCGCTTGTACGTAACGACAACGATGGCGAGCTTATCGATGGGGGCGGGAAGGGTTGAAGGCATGGGGCAATATATCCTTTCACGCGCGGCGCGCATGCGCTGCACGGAAGCTATCGAATACGTCCTTGGGACTGTCCTATTGTAAAGGCTCGGCGCACCTTGACGGCAAGCTTTGAATAAAACGCAGGAACCTGCCACGGCTGTAGCGGCTTTAGCGTCTGACGGCAGCGTGTCTATTGCCTCTTGAGCTTGCGTTCAATAAGACTTCTAGTTGCATCGATGATGAGAAGTGCCAGAGCAAAGACGATGCTAATGACGATACCCGTGACGATACATATAGCTGCCGGGCTGTTTTGGTTGATCAGTATGTTTGCGAGCAACGTATTGAAGACGGGACGCCACAGGCTACTGGTGAGCGACTGCATCACATAGAAACCAAGCGTGGCGGTCGATAAGGTGACGATGACACCTGCGGTCCGTGGATTGCCTGAGGCCCTGCGCCGGGTCGCCGCAAAGAGCAGAGAGGCGGCAGCGAGGGCAAACGAGATCAACGAGGTTGATTTGTAGGAGAGGACTGCCATCGCCGTGAGGTTGCCGGTGAAGGAGAGTGCTCCTTCCAGGATGGTGGCGAGCGCCAAAACCGTTACGAGCGAGCGCATGCCCAAGGCGCCCGCCCTGTCCGAATCCATGGCGTCGGTTACGTCGCGGAGCAGTCCGCCGATCAAAAACGCGACTACGTACGTGGTAGCGCTCATGAGCTTTTGGAGCCAAGAAAACTCGCCGGCGCTTGTCGCACTCATGGCGGCCAAATACCCGTTAACAACGAATACGAGGATTCCAACGGCGATGACCGTCGTCGTGTAGGTTTTCTGGGAGAGTCGGCTCTTGGCCAGTCCAAACCATGGCGCCATGAAAACTGTGGCGGCATAGACCCAGATAAACTCAAGCCCAAGCGTGTACCAATAGTGCGTATTGAGGGTAACATCGGGAATGGGTGAGACGACCGTGGACCACGCGAGCGCCACGAGGCAATAAAACGCAGTGGGCATAATGACCTTGCCAAGGCGCTGCGCCGTCCGTTGCATTTGCGACTTCCACGTTGCTCCACCGTCCCAAGCACGCGCGGCCGAAGCGATGAGAAAATAGCCCGAGATCATAAAGAAGACCTCGTTGGCCCAGCAGCCAAGCAAGTTAATAAAACCGAGTACGCCGGAATAGGGGAACATCGCAAGTGGGGCATATTCCACGGCGCCGACGCAGACGGCTTGGAAGGTCCACTGAAAGGTGTGGAACACCGCGATGCCGGCGACCGCGACCAAACGCAGCGCTTCGGTGGGTATGTTGCGTGCGGCTTTGGGCTGCATGACGTCCTTTCGTATCGGTTTGCCTCTGCGGGCTCCATAGATTATATAAACGCCCGCTGGCGCGCTGACCCTTTGATACCATGAAACGACAGGTATTTCCTAAGGAGCACATTTGTCTACTAACGCCTCTGGCAGCCCTGTTCTGTCGCTGCTTATTCCCATTTACAATGTTCAGCGCTACCTGCGCGAGTGTCTCGATTCCGCCATGGCGCAGACGCTCAAGGATATTGAGATCATCTGCATTAACGACGGGTCGACCGACAACTCGCCGGCGATTATCCGCGAGTATATGGAGCGCGATGGGCGCGTCAAGATGATCGACAAGGTCAACAGCGGCTACGGCGACTCAATGAACCACGGTCTGGAGATGGCGCGTGGCAAGTACGTTGGCATCTTGGAGTCCGATGACTTTATGGCGCCCGACGCACTCGAAAAGCTTGTCTCGGCCGCCGATAGCAATAATGCCGACTTTGCGAAGGCTAACTTTGATTTCTACTGGTCTAAGCCCGAGGAGCGCCGTTCGCTGCACGAGATGTTTAAGGCCAAGGACTGCGGCAAGCCGGTGCACCCGAGCGATACGACTCAGTTCTTTAAGCAAAAGCCGTCGATTTGGTCGGCCGTGTACCGTCGCGATTTTCTTGAGCGCAACGGCATTAAGTTCCTGCCGACTCCGGGGGCATCCTTTCAGGACACGTCATTCGCCTTTAAGGTGATCGCGTGCGCCGATAAGGCTGTTTACCTGCATGATGCCGTGTTGTCTTATCGCCAGGACAACGAGAATTCCTCGGTCAATTCTTCGGCTAAGGTCTTTTGCGTCAATTCCGAGTATGCCGAGATTGAGCGTTGGATTCGAGAGGATTATGCCCGCGACCACGCAAGCGGCGATGTCGCGCGCATGCTCAAGTTCAATCAGCTCATTAAGTACGATTCGTACATGTGGAACTACGTGCGCCTGGCGCCTAAGTTCTATAAGGAGTTCCTGGTTCAGATGGCCAAGGAGTTCCAAGCGGCCTTGGACGCCGGGGACTTTTCGCTTGACGACCTCAAGCCGTGGAAGCGCGCAAATCTCGCTGCCATCCTCAAAGATCCTGAGGGCTGGGTTGACGAGCATCCGAGTTTCGCGACGGATGGTGCCTTGGGGCGTGCTAAGTATTACGCCTCGGTTGGAGGCCCAGGCGTGGTCGCTGCCTTCCTCATCGAATCGCTGAGGGGGTAGGTCGACATGGGAGAGGCCTCGTGTCCTAAAGCTACCATTGTCGTCCCCGTTTACAACTCTGCGCGCTCCATTCAGCGATGCCTCGATTCGCTGTTGGCCCAGTCCGAGCGCTCGATTCAGGTTGTCTGCGTCAACGACGGTTCGACTGATGATTCGTTGAACGTGTTGCGCCAGATCGCGCAGGCCGACGATCGCGTACTGGTGATTGACCAGGAAAACGCGGGCGTCTCGTGTGCTCGAAATGCCGGTATCGATGTCGCCGAGGGCGAGACCGTCTTTTTTGTGGACGCCGACGATTACATCGATGCCCGGACGGTCGAGCACGTGCTGCATTCCATGGAGTCTGCAGATGCCGAGGCCGCCGTTTTTGGCGGCGTCTGTGAACCTGCCGATGCTGCCCCCAAGCGCGTCCAGCAACTCATGAGCCCCAAAGCTGGTACCTTCGGCGCCCGTGATCCCCAACTGCTGTTCCATTCGAATGCGCAGCCCTATGCCTGCCGTGCGGCTTTTTCGTGCGAGCTGCTCAATCGCGAAGGCATTCGCTTCGCCCCCGGTTTGGCTTTGGGCGAGGACGTCGTTTTCCAATTTGCGGCTTATGCGCTTGCCCGTAAGACCGTCGTCATGCCGGACAAGTTCTACCACTACGTGATGGAGAGCGAATCGGCGACGCACGAGTTCAACAGTGCCGAGGCTCGTGCCAAAAAGCTTGACGCCCACATGAGGATGCTCGAGGAGGTCTTGGAGGGCTGGGCGGCCTACGGTCTTTTGGACCTGTGTCCCGGCGAGCTGATAACTTGGTTTTTGGACCTAATTGTGTTCGACCTGGCGCGCTTGGATGCCGATGACTTCCATCGCGTGGCGGCTCGCGTCAACATGGACCTCGCGACGTTTTTGGGAACGGACTGGGCAGATATGCCTGCCAAGGGCGCTGTTTGCCGTGTTGCCCACAAGTTCGTTGCGACGACCTCGGGCTTTTCGATGGCAGATGCCACGCTGTTCTATCTTTCGACTCGCGGTCTCAAAGCCTGCCTGGAGCGCTTTCTCTAATTCCAAGCGCTGCCGCCCGCCGCAACTCGGCTGCTAAAATAACCCTGTTACACGCTATTCAACAGGAGGTTCTCTTGCAGAACTCTGATACCCCTAAAGTTTCGCTGCTTGTTCCCATCTGCAATGTTGAGCGCTACCTGCGCGAGTGCCTCGATTCCGCCGTGGCGCAGACGCTCAAGGACATCGAGATCATCTGCATCAACGACGGCTCCACCGATAGCTCGCCGGATATCATCCGCGAGTACATGGAGCACGACCCCCGTGTAAAGATGATCGACAAGGCCAACAGCGGCTACGGCGACTCGATGAACCGTGGCCTGGAGATGGCGCGCGGTGAGTACGTGGGCATCCTTGAGTCCGACGACTTTATGTTTGAGGATTCGCTTCAAAAGCTGGTCGCCAAGGCCGATGCTGAGCATGCCGATGCGGTAAAGGGCGACTTTTATCTGTATTGGTCCACGCCCAGCGAGCGACGTGAGCTGTTTGGGATTATCGACGAGCATATGACGGGCGCCGCGTATCGCCCCGTCGATCGCCCGGGCATCTTCTACCGCAAACCTTCCATTTGGTCGGCTATCTATCGGCGCGCGTTCCTCAACGACAATCAGATTCGCTTCCTTCCCACGCCGGGTGCCTCGTATCAGGATGCGGGTTTTAACTTTAAGGTCTGGGCATGCGCCGAGCGTGCTGCGTTTATCGCGGACCCCATTTTGTGCTATCGCCAAGACAACGAGAAGAGCTCCGTTAATTCGCCCAACAAGGTATTTTGCGTGTGCGACGAATACGCCGAGATGCAGCGCTTTTTGGATGAACGCCCCGAGCTTAAGGCTCAGCTTCAGGGTATTTTAATGCGCATGAAGGTCGATACGTACCGTTGGAACGATGAGCGCCTGGTCGATGAACTGCGCGAGCAGTTTTGGAAGAAAGCCTCGTCCGAGCTCAAGGCCGACTGGGATGCCGGTCGCTTTGATCTGTCGCTGTTTGATCCGCGTGGCGAGACCGACTTGCGCCTGATGGTCAAGTCGCCCCGCGCCTATATCGATTCGCGCTTTGACTTTAAGAAGCCGGGCAAGCTCAATACGTTTAAGCATTACTTTAAGATTGGCGGCCTGCCGCTGGTCTGGCGTGTGCTGACGTATCAGTGCACCTACGGCGACAACCCGCACCCCGATGACGTTCCGGCCGCACAGTAGGAGCGAGTGACTATGGCTACCCCCAAGATTTCCGTTGTCGTTCCCATCTATAAAGTGGAGGAGTGCCTGGCCTGGTGCCTGGACTCCCTGCTTGCGCAGGACATGCCCGATTGGGAAGGCGTGCTGGTCAACGATGGCTCGCCGGACGGCTCGCGCGATATTGCGGCTGCCTATTGCGAAAAGGACGCGCGCTTTACGCTGGTCGATAAGGAGAACGGCGGCCTGTCGAGTGCGCGTAATGCAGGCATCGCCGCGTCCACGGCGCCTATCGTTGCGTTTTTGGATTCCGACGACCGATTTACGCCCGATGCATGCCGCGTGATCGTCGATGCCTTTGAGCGCGAGGACTGCGACGTTTTGACCTTTGGCGCGAATCCGTATCCGCTTGAGGCGGGGTATCCGTGGCTTAACTATGTGCTGAGCCCGCGCGATGTGTCGTTTGAAGGCTATAGCTCCGACCTACTGTTTAAGGAAGCATCTCGCCCGTTTGCATGGCGCACCGCCTGCAAGCGTGAGTTTTTGCTGGGCAACGGGATCGTGTTCGACGAAACCGTTAAGTATGGCGAGGACCAGGTCTTCGATTTTGCCGTGTACGGTCGTTCGCACAAGACCGCGCTTATCTCGAACAAGCTGTATGATTACCGCGTGGCGCGCAAGGGTTCGCTCATGGACACCATGCGCTACGACGACGAGACGCGTCTGCTGGAGCACGTGAAGATTTACTCTGCGGTGCTGGCTGACTGGCAGCGCGACGGTCTCGATGCTCAGCATGCCGATGACCTGGCATATTTCCTCTGCGATCTGGTGCTGTACGATGCGCTCAGGTTGCTGGGCTCGGACTGCGGCAAGGTGTTTGCTGCCGTTTCCGTGGCGCTTGCCGGTTCTGCCGTGGGCAACGATGCCGCGCTCGCGCAATGTGCCCCGTCTGTTGCCGCTATGGTGCGTGCGGCGCTTGCCAGCAAGGCCCCCAATGCCCGTGCGTGCAAAAAGCTCATGTTCGATTACGACGTCTTGAGGTTTGGGCGCCTGGGTGCCTGCAAACGCATGGCAGCGAACGCCCTGGGAAAGCGAGAAGTGTAGATGAGTATCAAGCGTTTGGCACTTTGCCGCAGCCAGGGCCGTCTGTTTGTGCTGCTTCGTTTTGCCGGTCAGGATGTCGCCGCGCTTATTGAGCGGGAGGGTTCTCAAGCGTTTGCCCATGCGACGACGAGCGGTTCTTGTGTGCCGTCGCTAGTGCTCCCGGTCGATCATGGCCGTGTGCTGGCGCTTTGCCCTTCCGTTTCCGATTACGAGCGCGAGCTCGCTGTCTTGGTGCTTCCGTTTTTGGATGGCTCGTCGATGAATGTCGTTTTTGCATCCGGTGGCCAGAGGCTGGGCTCCATTCGCCTCGATAGCCGCGTGGCCAAGCTGGAATCCAAGATTAACTACAAAGCAAAGCCTGCGCTGTGTGCGCTTATCCGCGATGCGCAGCGTGGCGAACACTGCGGCCGCTACGAGATCGATGCCATTCGCTATTTGCCGGCAGACGCCGGCGCGGTGTGGCGCTATGAGGTTACGTGGGTGGGAGACTCCAAGTGCACCCCTGAGCTCCAGATTTTCGATGCGCATATGAATGCCATCGATGTCACCGTGCATGTGTTTGAATCGCAGATCGATGTGCCGCAGCAGAACGGATGCCGCGTCAATAAAACGTATTTAAGCGTTGAGATGCCCCAGGATATACGTGATTTTGTCGCGATTGCAATCGACCCCGCGGGGCAGATCCAGAGCGGTTTTTGCGCCATGGATGGTCGCCTGTACAACGGCATGGTCGACGACAGTTGGAATCGCATGAAGGATGCACGCGCTGACGACGCAGCTTATCGACGTTGGTTTGAGCAGCATCGCGCAAAGCCGGGCGATCTGACGTGCCAGCGTGTCGCTTCGGCGGCCTTTGCCCATAGGCCGCTCGTGAGCATTGTGGTGCCGTGCTACAAGACCGATCGAGTCTACCTGCGCGAGCTGCTGGACTCGATGCTAGCCCAGAGCTATGACAACTGGGAATTGCTCCTTATGGACGCCTCGCCCGAATGGGATGCGGTGGCCAATCTTGCGGCTGCCGCCAATGACGAGCGGGTTTGTCGTATTGAGCTGCCTGGCAACGGCGGCATTGTGGTCAACACCAACGCAGGTATTGAGCAAGCGATGGGCGACTACATCGCGTTCTTGGACCACGATGACATTCTGGAGCCGGACGCGTTATTCCAGTATGTTTCCGCGCTGAACAAGGCGGCCGAGGGCGAGCGCCCCCAGGTCCTATTCTGCGACGAGGACATGTTCCAGAAAACGGGGGAGTGGGGCCAGCCGGTCTTTAAGACCAAGCTCAACGTCGACCTGCTCTATAGTCATAACTGCGTAACTCATTTCCTGATGGTGGAGAAGGCACTTATCGATCGCATTGGCATGTCTCCGGAAGATGTTGCGGGCGCACAGGACTACGACCTGACGCTTCGCTGCCTTGCAGCGGGTGCACGCTTTGAGCATATTGCGCACATGTTGTATCACTGGCGCGTGCATCCGGGGTCGACCGCCGACGGAACCGCCGACAGCAAACCGTATGCCATCGAGGCCGGGCGCCTGGCTCTGCAGCGCCACTTTAACGCGCTGGGCGTTCACGGAACGGTAGAGGAGACCGAGACGCCGTTTGTCTACCGCATGCGCTATGCGCTGCCGGAGCCTGCGCCGCTGGTGAGCATTGTGATCCCCACTAAGGACCACGTTGAGACGCTCGATGCCTGTGTGATGTCGATCGCCCAGAAAGCCACGTATGCCAACTACGAGATCGTCTTGGTGGAGAACAACAGCGAAGACCCGGAGACGTTTGCGTATTACGAAACCCTGCCAGAGCGCGTGGCTGCAGCATCCAAAGGCAAGGGTATCGCGCGCGTTGTGTACTGGCCGGGCGAGTTCAATTACTCTCAGATCATCAATTTTGGTGTGGAGCACGCCAAGGGCGACTACCTGATGCTGCTCAACAACGATACCGAGGTCATTAGCCCCGACTTTATCGAAGAGATGATGGGTTATCTGCAGCGTCCCGATGCGGGCGTGGTGGGCGCCAAACTCTACTTTGCCGATCATCTGGTGCAGCATGCCGGCATTTTGGTTGGCGTGCGTGGCGCACTTGCCCATGCCAACCAGGACTTCTCGGCAAAGCGCGAGGGCTATCTTGCCCGCGCTGTGCGCCCGGGCAACTTTAGCGCCGTGACGGGTGCCTGCCAGATGGTCCGACGCGACGTATTTGAGCAGGTCGGAGGTTACAGCGAAGAATTCGCCGTCGGTTTTAACGACGCAGACTTTTGCCTGCGCGTGTGGGAGGCGGGCTTCCGCACCATCTTTACGCCCTATGCCGAGCTGTACCACTACGAGTTCACCTCGCGCGGCAGGGAAGAGGCCAACGAGGAAAAGCTGCGCCGCTGGAAGCGCGAGCAAGCGCTGTTCATGCAGCGCTGGCCGGAGTTTTTCTTGACGGGCGATCCATGGTTGGGGCCTAACTTGTCTTCCGAGAGTGAGTACTTCTCGCTTTAGACAATGGTTGTTAGAAGGCCCTCAGCTTGACTTCGCCATGAGTTGGGAAGAAGGCAGCGTTTAGGCTATTTGTTAGTTTACATTACGATAGCTCGATACTTCTACGATAAGTTTGTACAGGCTTATACAACTCGATATAATCCGATATAGTTGCGATAAACTAATAAAGCTAAGATTGACCGATAATCGATTTCCTTGAGAGGCAAACAAGTGAGCGCCACAATATTCCATAACCCGTTTCGTCCCACTGCCGGCGCTGAGCCTCCGCGCATAATTGGTCGTGATGATATTGCCCTTGAGTTTACCGAGAGTTTGAATTCGGGAATTGGTGCACCTGCGAGGCTCATGCGCGTTGCCGGGCCAAGGGGTTCCGGAAAAACTGTTTTGCTCTGTGATCTTAGAGATCGTGCACGAGAGCTTGGCTGGAAGACGGCTATTGTTTCTGCTGGTCCCAACCTATTGCTGGACCTGAAGGATCAGATTGCAGAATCCTCCCTTGCGACCAATGCTTCAGTCGGCGTAAATGCCGGCATTGTTTCCGCTAAATTCGACGTTGTGCCAAAAGAGTCGAGTCTTAGAAAGTTGCTTGGCTCGGCCGCAAAGTCTTCCAAGGGCCTGTTTATTGCAATAGATGAGGTGCAGGATGCCCCGATTGACGATATGCGCGCTATTGCTTCTGCTGTGCAGCTTCTAATAGGGGAGAAAGTCGATATTGCTCTCGCATTTGCCGGATTGCCCGCTGGTGTTATGGATCTTATTAACGGCAAGGCACTTACATTCTTGCGTCGTGCCCTCCCCGAAGATCTGGCGCCTATCAACCAGGTGGAGGTAGCGCTCTCTATGGGCGATAGCTTTATAGCGACTGGTTTGACCATAGAGGACGATCTGCTGTCGAGAGCCGCTAAGGCCACGAAGGGCTATGCCTATTTGGTGCAACTGGTCGGTTACTCCATTTGGCAGCGCGCCAACTTGCATCGTGTCAAAAGTGCCAACGTGAGCGAGCGCGATGTTATCGAAGGCATTGCGCTGGCAGAGGCTCGTTTTCACGATGTTGTTCACGAGCCCGCGATTTCTGGACTTGGACTCAACGATATCAAATATCTTTTGGCCATGTGCGAGGATAAGCAGCAGTCCAAATCATCTGAGATTGCTAAACGTATGGGTAAAAAGACCAATGAGGTCAGCTCTATTAGGGCTAAGCTGCTACAAAGAGAGGTTATTCAGGCTCCACAGAGGGGCTACGTGCAGTTTGCCGTGCCGGACCTAGATATCTATCTGCGAGAGAATGCCGCGGAGATTCTCGAGCGGTTCTAAATCAAGGCATGAATAGCCGCCGGTTAACTGCCTTTTTCGACTTGGCTCGCGTCCCCCCCGCGAGGACGTGCCCAAAGCGGCAATACTGATTGATTGCGGAAGGGCATCTCAGGGTGCAATCGATATACTATTTGTCCAAATGAAAGGAAACCCATGCAGCTATCTGAGCAGCTTCTGCACACGACGATTCGCATCGAAGCTTCGTTGGCCTCGGGAGGTTGCTCAGTTGGAACGGGTTTCTTTTTCAAGTTCTGCGACGACGGAAAGACCTATGTGCCGGCAATCGTGACCAACAGGCACGTGGTCGAGGGCGCGTACGAGTATCGCGTCATCTTTTCGAGATCTGACGAGAACGGAAACCTGCTCAATATAAACGAGCAACTTACCATGCGGGGCTCCGAGAGCGACTGGATCGCACACCC
Organism: uncultured Collinsella sp.; assembly: GCA_900556705.1. GTDB lineage: Bacteria > Actinomycetota > Coriobacteriia > Coriobacteriales > Coriobacteriaceae > Collinsella. The sequence continues at coordinate 10,357 of USPT01000002.1, read as the reverse complement.
TGACGAAAGTGTTGACCTGTGCGTCTTACCCATCGGTCCCGCACTGAATGGTTTTATCCGGGCGGGGAAGCATCTGCTTACCATACCGCTCAGCTTGGAGCTTCTGCCGACGGATAAGCAGATTCAAGACATGGGCTGTATGGACGAGGTGACCATGGTCGGATACCCCAACGGCATTTGGGATGAGGCCAACAACCTGCCGATCGTCCGTCGGGGTATCACGGCGACGCCCTATAGGTACGACTATCAGGGGCAGAAAGAGTTCCTGGTTGACATGGCGTGCTACCCGGGATCGAGCGGTTCCCCGGTCTTTCTCTACAACGAGGGTACTTATTTGGAGAACGATGCTGTGGTCATGGGCAAGAGGCTCTATCTACTTGGCATCCTTCGGGCTGTGCCCATCAGAACTCTTCTCGGAGACATCACCGTATCCACGATTGCCCACGTGAGCGTTCAGGACATGTTGAATCTCGGCATCGTCATCAAATCCGAGCGTCTGAGGGACTTCGATCCCATCGTGAGGGAACGCTTGAGCGTTTCTGGAAATTAGTATTTATTTGGCTCGCCCGCTCTGATGCCGCCCCCGCACAGCTGGTCGGCCTCGGCGTCCATCACCGCGTTCACGACCTGCTCGGCGAGGCGCCTGAGCAGCTCCTGCATGTCGATGGCGCCGTCGTCGAAACGGGGCATGGCGAGCATGTCCGGCGTCGGGTCTGATAAGATTTCCATAGCGGTCCTCGTCCTTTCCTAGAACCTGTTGTTGTGGTGATTTCAGATTCTAGGACGAGGGCCGCTCTTCGTTAAGCGGCCGCTGGGGCGTCACCCTTACACCAACATTTTCGACGCGATCGGCCGCTTCGTGGACTTCGTGCGCGACGTGTGTGCTGAGGATGCTCTGGAAGAGAATCTCCGTTTTGTGTCTGATGCCCTGGACGGTAAGTGCACGCCGCGTGAGATTATTCGCAACTACTTCCTCAAAGATTTCTACAAGGATCACTGCTCAACCCACCAGAAGCGCCCCATCTACTGGATGCTTGATTTCGGTAAGAAAAACGGCTTCAAGTGCCTTATTTACATGCATCGCTACCAGCCAGACCTGCTGGTCCGCGTACGCACTAATTATGTCCATGAACAGCAAGAACGGTACCGCACGCAGCTCGCTCACCTAGAGGAAGCCGTGGCACAAGTTGATATCTCGCAACGCGTAAAGTTGAACAAGCAGATCAAGAAGCTCAACGATCAGCTCGCTGAGACTATAACCTTTGGGGAGAAGATTCACCATTTAGCAGAACAAATGATTGCGATCGGACTGAGGGATAAGCGTGATCGATTTCGGCATCTTTACCATTGACGGGGTGAAGAGGTTCTTGTTCGACGCCCTGCGCATCGATGGGTGCGAGTTCGGAGATATGCAGCTGCGTTTTCGCAGCGACGAGGTTGGGACGTACGCCGATGTCCGGGAGAGGCTGGGGGAGTCCCTCGCCCCCGACGACCTGCTGCTGCACCTCAGGCACGTCACGGCCAACACGGATGGCTGCGCGTCCATTCGCGAGAGCGGGATTCTCGGAATCGGGGACGTGCTCTCGCGTCCTAGTGCGCTTACGCGTCTTTTCGAGGGCTGCGGGGTTCATTTCGACAAGGCGAGCCGAACCGTGTCTGTCGACGGGAGAAGGCTCAGCCTGGACCTGGTCGATGATGCCTTCCTCGGACGGGAGTCCTCGGAGCCGATAGATGGACTTCTGTACATTCTGGCGGAAGACTCCCTCGTGAACTCCTTCATCCACAAGTCGTGCATCCGGGAGTACTCCACGCTTTCGCGGTATCCCGAGGCCATATGGGCTCTGGAAGAGGTCGTCGGGCATGGGAACGAGGCGGTTTGGAGATGGAAGGACGCCGCGCGCCCATATGTTGTCGAGTTCACCGCGACTTTGAAGGAGCTCGATCTGTGTCGACTCCAGCCGGACGATGGGATGGGTTTTTGCAGGGCGGCGGTTTGAAGGAGTCCGTATTCAATAATCTGGTTTACCGGGCGCTCGGGGTCTGCGTGCGGGGTGCCCGCGAGGTTATCGCCTCCCTGCCTGCCGGCGGCGGGGTGCCCCGTCGTCGATCGTTCGGATAACCCCTCTGGATGAGTTCTGCGGCGACCCCGAAGCTGGCTTGGATTCCATGTGCGATAGGGAGGGGCGTTGTCGGATTTGCGACGAAGACGCTGTGGAGTCCCTGTCGGCGTTCCTTATCGCTAATGGGTATCTAGGGGAGGGCTTCTCGGGATAAAACGGGTTTCGCTTGGTCTAATGCGTAGGATGACCAGTTTCGTGTTGTCCCAGCAGGGAATCGCCCGACGGATCAGATTGCGGAAACATGGGGTTCCGATGCATGGGGTAGGCGAGGGGTCGTCGCCCTGATGTGCGAATGAGCTTCACCCTGCTGTCGCATTCTGTCCGTATGGATAATGGCCGGCTTAAGGTGCCGGCCTCCTACCGGAGGAGGTTGCGACGTGCGCGCGATGATCGAGATTGAGTGGATGGACGGGCTTGTGACGAAGGTGCCGGAGTTCGCTCTGGGCGACGTATTCGGTGAAAGCGTTCAGGTAGAGCTCGATTTCAAGTTCGACGACGTGTCGGAGGGCCTCTGGGTCGAGGTGCGCCATCATAAACCGGACGAGGGCTCGGATGGCGACCCGCGCGAAAGGGCCTGTACGCTGCATGCGGACTGTCACTACGGTTTGGTCGACGCGGTCGACCTCGACCGTATCTTCTGCGTTCTTTTTGAGGGGCAGCCGAGGATCTGCCGCATCGCGGGGGAGCTCGTGAACCTCTCAAGGGCCTGTGCTATGGCTCAAGGTTGACGCGCTACTGAACGTTGTCGGTGCGCAGCCTCGCGTGGCGCTCGTAGGGGAAGTCCAGGTAGGTCAGCGCGTCGGCCTCTGCCTCCTGTTACCGTTCATGGGAAATCGGTCAATTGGGAGCGCGGTGGAAATCCTGGACCGTGTTCCTACGCTACAAGACCTAGGCTTTTTCGGTACTGCATCGGGCTCATATAGCCCAGGTCGCTCTTGCAGCGCTTGTCGCGATACCAGACCAGATAGGCGTACAGCATCTTCATGAATTCCCCCATGCCAACATCGTCCCAGCCCCTTCCGTAGAAGAGCTCCACCTTCAGCCTGCCGAAGCCCTCCGTCCTTGAATTGTCGGGTGAGCACCCCTTTCTCGACATCGAGCGCGCGAGGTCCTGGGCGGCGCATAGCCGATCCGGCCCTGCCACCGGTAGTGGCCGCCGCGGTCGCTGGCTTACGCCTTGAGGAAGCGCGCCCGGGACCTCGGCCCCTACGAGGCATCGGCATTGTGCCAGCTTCGATCGGAGGCGGGCTGCTCGAGCCTCATGACCGCATACGACCTCAAAGAGGACTTCTTCGACATCTACGACGAGCACCCGCTCTCGCGGGAGGATGCCGAGGATGCATTCGATGCGTGGAAGGCATCCATCCCCGATGACAAGGCCTACGATCCCTTCCGGGGGCTTGCGAAGGCCGTGGAGAACCACCGCGAGTTCATATTTTACTACCGGGATTGTCCGAGCCGCATCTCGAACGGTTACACGGAATGCGCGAACCGCCTCATCAACGAGACTAACATGATGGGGCGTGGCCACTCCTTCGAGACGCTGCGCGCGCGTACGCTCTATCGCAGTTTGTCCCGTCACAGAGGTATGGCCCTACGCCTATCATCTCGGCTGTCGGAACAGGAGTGGGTGCGGTTACCCCAAGTGTCGCTACGACGCTGCCTATCGCACCCGCCTGTCCGCGGCCCGTGAAGGGTTATGTCTCACCGCTGACGAGCTCGCCGCCATGGTCGCGATTGTGGTCCCTTTGTTTAGGCGGGGGCAGAGTTACGAGACCATATGGGCCACACATGCTGACGAGCTTCCTGTGTGCGTGCGCAGTGCCTGCTCCTATTAGGAGAGGGACAGGCGCGCCTTACCTGCTTCTCCCGCGAAAGGACCGTATGAGGAAGCGTAAGCGCAGGGATGTCGAAGGTGCTGGGCGCGACGGGGTTGACCGCACTGGCCGTACCTACGCCGAATTCGAGGCGCTCTCGCTTGCCGACAGGTCGCGCGTGGTCCAATGTGACTCCGTTGAGGGCTACGAGCGCAACACCTACGACATCCTGAGCGCACACATCGTGGCCCGGGCGTTCCAAATCTATTTGCGCAAGCGTCATGCCAGCTCCGGCAGCCATCGTTGCCTGCCTCGACCATATAGAGAGTCTCATAGGCTCTGTTGCTGCCTTCGAGGCTATCTTCGGCATCCTGCTAGTCGATTGAGGAGTCGAGTTCGATGATTGGAAGGGCCTGGAGCGCTGGTGTCTCGAAAGCGGAGCTCGGCGCTGCCGCGTGTTCTGCTGCGACGCGATGAGATCCAACCAGTAGTCGGCATGTGAGCGCAACCACGAGCAGCTCAGGCGCATTCTGCCCAAAAGCCGTAGTGGCGGTGCTCTGAGCCCCTACGACGTTGTAGTATGCTGCAGCCACGTAAACTCTTGCCCGCTTGCTGGACTCGCTGGCAGGTGTCCATTCGAGCTCCTCGGAGACCTGTTGCTGTGCGGCATCGGATGATCGCTTCGGGCTGTCCCTCGACAGCGAGCTCGCCGTCTCGCCCGATAAGGGGTCATCCCCGACGGGGTGGTACCAGGCCTACGAGCGGGGCGAAGGCTCTTGGGCCGCCGGGTGTCAGTGGTAGCGTGAAACTGAACACTTGTTCAGTTTCACGCTACCACTGACAGTTCGCAAGCTTCATTATGAATTCAGGGTACCTCATCTTGTCGATGCGGGATTGGCGCCCAGAGCCGGGGTCCCGCCAGAGTGCGATACGCCGTGTGCCGAACATGCAGGCGCGACCGTTGACGCCTTCTTCTCTTCTGCCGGAATCCACGCAGAAAGCATTCTGTACGACAGGCTATGCCAGGTGTTCTACCAAATGGTCATTTTATCTTTCTATAATGAGGCGAGATTCTATCCAAGAATCCGACATGTCGCTCTTCATCGATGCCGAGGACCGTTAAGTCGACTACTCTACCGGTCTCGTTACCTAACTTTTGGGATATCTGTTCGCATCCGGAGACAAGTTGATCGGAATATTTCGAGTACAGTAGCAGCAAATCAATATCACTGTCTGCACTGAGCTCTGAACCACTCAGCGCAGATCCGAACAGATAGACATGATCAAACTGAGAGAACAGTTCTAGGTTGCTGTCGAGAATGTCTATGAGTCTCAAATAGTTCATAGTTTGCGAACGAATGGGAAGAAGCTATCCATATCGAGGAGCTTCACGTTAATTTGCCCCGCAAACACCTGGGCTTCTTCGGAGATGCATTGCTTACCGTTCCATCTATGCAAGTTGACGACAACGGTATGTTCTGCCGGTGCTAAACGGGCCAACTCTGCATAGCTCAGACAGTATTCGTATACGAATAAGAAGCATTTTCCTTTCGCTATATATTCTCTAAGGTTTGTCTTCGACTTGCGAGTTGCTTTCTTTCCGCACAGGCGGAAGTACTTTAGGGCAAAAATCAAGCTGTCTAGCCTCATCTCGGCACGCCTGAAGCAGCGGGCGTCATAGTACATCTGTCGGATACGCGGCGTATCGTCAAGATAAACTACCGCCTCTTTCCCGTTTTCTATTATTTGCAACAATGGATGTTCTGCATCTAGAGAAACATCTATAAATCGCCCCTGTTCGTCAAGCTTTTTGATTAGCAGCTCTAGGGATTCTGCAGAGGGGAGCAGGTCACCTTCTATGGGCTGGATTCCGAAGATGGAGTTGATGACCTCGGGGAAAAGAATAGACCTTTGTCTTTCCGTATTATCTCTGGTGGCTTCGAACTCCTTAGCATGGTCGATAAAATCGCGGACAGCGGCCTGGTTGGAGAAGGAATTGTCCTTGTGGTTCTGGAACAGGCACAAGTTCGATTCGAACAGCGTGCAAAGTTTTCGGTTGTTGACGATTATTTCCTTTTCAAAAACATCCCACAGTCTTCGCTTGTCCTTCATGTAGTAATTCTCATATATCGACTTGTTTCGGGCGAGCAGAGGTGCGGCCTCTTTGCGCAGGTCGTCGAAGGAACTGAACGTCTTTCCGAAAACGCGATCAATTTCTGCGTGACGAATCGACTTCCATTTCCTCACTTCATCTGCCGTGAAAGCGGAGTTTTTGTCGAAATTCGTATGGCAGTTTGGACAGATGAGAATAAGGTTGTCGAACGTGTTCTCTGCGCTTTTGCAATATGGGACGATATGGGCTCGTTCAGCAATGTCTCCATTGCTGATGAATAGATCGGCCCGACAATCTGGATTCATGCATTTGCCGGCAGACTCCGCCCAGAGTCTTCGCTCGACATATGCTGAGATTGGCTTTCTGCTTGTCTTCGACACTTTCCGTCCCCGCTTTGACCTCTTCGATTGACGATTAACTGTCATTTAAGAATATGTTATCCAATGATTGGGCCACCGTCAGGCTTCAAGTGAAGATTATTGAACGGGGAGGTAAATGGAGCACTAAAGAAGTAGACATTCGGCAGCTTTAAGCCCCAGGGTTAACGAATCGCGTGCCGAATGACGCTGCTATAGGCTGTCAAGTCCTTTATCGGACGACATTTTAGCATTCAAGTAGCGGTCGTATTCGCGTCTGATTTCCTCGTGGGGGCATACTTCTCTTTCTATTTCGCTGAGCCTTACATTCGGCACGTTAAGCTCTCGGGCAACCTGCTTTTGGGTCAATCCGAGCGATTTTCGCATATCCGCCAGTATCGAGCCCTGGGCGTACTTCAACCTCATGGGGCGCCGCAACGTTGGGTAAACCTCCCTGGCTGTGAACCTCTTAAGGCAGCGCATGATCTCTCGCTTTGTCTTGCCGTCGGACTTGCGCTTCGCCATGTAGGCGAGCGTTCTCTCGTCCCCGCGCATCCTGTGTTAGTCATGCCGTCGTAGCCCGCCGAGACCCAGCGGTAGATGGTCGACGGCGACAGGTCCACCGGGCCGCCGTTGCGCGCCGCCATCTGCTCGGGCGACAGCCCCCGGCGCAGGCAGTCCCTGATGGCCTCAAGCCTCGCCGTCGCGGCGGGCTCGTCGGCGTCGATCCCGCGCCTGGACGAGACGAGCACTGAGTCCGCGCACAGCTGCGCGGCGCGGGCCTCGTAGAAGACGTGCGGGCAGCGCATGCAGCCCACCGCGCGGTAGCGGACGCAGCCGTCGCGGCAGCGCGGCCACGCCGCCAGGCGCGGGCAGGCTGCCGACAGGTCGGTGCCGGCGTCGACGCGCTCGCCGCGCCTGGGCTTGGGCGCGGCGACGAACCTGTGCGACGACACCTCGGCGCTCACCGTCGAGGGCGACCTGCCCAGCTCCCTCGCGATCTGCCTGCACGAGGCCCTGCGCTCCAGCATCCTCTGGACCGTATCCCGCTCGTGCCTGGTGAGCCTGCCGTAGGCCCTCGGGACCGCCTTCGCTGCGCCCTTCTTGCTCTTTCCGGACATGGCGTCCTCCGATCTCCCGGGGCCGGCCGATCCGGCCCTCAGGGTATCGGATTCCCATATTCATCCGTACATGTACAGATGAATATGGGAGGTGTTCGGATGAAGTTGATATTCAAGGTCCATATCTATCTGTTCCATCCGGCCGAACGCCCTGTTCCCGAATCATTACCCGTTATCTAAACTGTTGGATTGATTTGGCTCTGTTAGACCATGATTGACATTCTGCCCCAATCATCTTTTTGAAATTGCAAGATAATCGCCCCCTTGCCGGGTTTGAATCCGGCAAGGGGGCGATGTGCTCAAGATCTGTCGGGTCAATCGTGAGGGTCCCATCGCCCAAGTCGATTTGCCGACTATCTTGCCGTCCTCCCGTCGGGCACCGGCGCCTTGACCCTCATCTCGAACGGCAACCCGCCCTTCCGGACGGGCGCCCTGAGGAACGCGTTGACGGCGGTGGACATGGACAGGCCGAGCTCGTCCAGGATGGCCGTGGCCTCCTTTTTGGCCTCCGGGTCGATCCGGATCGTCGTGGCCGGTATATTCGACGGCATGGCTGCACCTTTCCTCGTATATCGCGATGCGACCATTCTACTGTCTCTATGCGGCGGCTTCGGTCCAGTAGTCCATTTAGGGCGGCAGGACGTTGAACATATCATGGATGCGGCTCCTGCACACGCCGTTGGCGAGCTGTCGCGCGACCGTGCGCTCGGCGGTGCCGGAATCGGTCGCCATGAAGGTCCGGCACCACTTGAACCAAGCGAGGTAGGTGCCGAGGTGCTTCGTCGACACGCCCTTAAACGGCTTCATGAAGGTATCGAGGAGCGAATGGACGGTGTTGATCCGGTTGATGGTCCCCTCGGAAGGGTCCTTGGAATCGTAGGCCGTGTGTGCGTCGACCTCGAGCTCCGCGAGGACGTCGACATAGGCGGACGCCTTGTCCGTCGCTACGACGGAAGCGGACGCGATGCGGTCCCTCAGCACGTCCATGGCGCGTTTCCTCGACAGGATGCCTCGTCCCGAGACCTGGAGAAACGTCTCGTTCGAGTCGTTCACGCCGGTCATGACGCAGATCTGCTCGCGCGACAGTCCGCGCCTGTGCACCTGCTTGCCACGATGTCGGGAGTGACGTGGCATCGTAAATGACCCCTTCGTGTGGTTGCCCTTGAACGACTCGGGGAAGTAGGTCTCGTCGAGCTCGCAGCCGCAGCCCCGCCCGGTCTTGAACGAGGGCGAGTAGGCCGAGAGACACTCGATGAGCCTGTGGCGCATGGTGTAGGCGGTCTTGAGGCAGACATGGCAGCGCCCCGCGCATTCGCGCAGGGGCAGCATGAGAACGAAGCACTCGGCATTGGCCATCCAGGTCTCCTTCGGGAGCCTGCTCGTCCCCAGGATGTGCCCGCTGCCCATGCCGAAGGTCCTGCCGCAATCCTGGCAGAGGTAACGCTGCTCGCCGTTCTTTGATTTGCCCTTCTTCACGACCGCGGCGGACCCGCAGCGCGGGGAGCGCTCGGCCTCGTAGGCGGAGCCGGCGGCGTTCGGTCCTGCTGAGGTTCGCGATGTCCCTCTTGAAGGTGATTACCAGGTCCTCGGCGTTCATGCTGCCCCGCGGTCTACGAGGCTAACGATATGGCGCCGTGATGACATATGTATGTCAATCTTGGTCTAACAGAGCCTAACGAAAGTGCATGTCAGGAGTTTCCCTTAGGCATTTTGCGGCTATAGGGACAAGGTCGAACATCGTGTGAACGACATCGCCCGTGTTTGCAACGGTAGCCGTGAACTTGCCGTTTCCAAAATCCATCAGATGGTAGAGGTTGATGGTTAAGTCCTTTTGCGTGGCAATTCTCAGAATCCAGTAAGCGCAATTGTCGCTGCAGGTTGTGGCGTTGTATACGTTCTGAGGCATGAAGTACATGAGCAACAGCGTCTTAGTGCCTCCCGACAGCCTTTCAGGAGGGATAATGCCTAGGATCTTGGTGTCTATTGCGCAGGGTCCAACGACATTGCCTTTATCGATTGATTTAATAATCCTTTGAGCAAAGGCGTCTTGAAACCACTGGGGCGAATAGACGTTATCGAAGTAAACTGACGTATTGTAGATAACGTTTTCCATATCACCATAGTGAATTGTTAACACGTTGGTCCCTTCGGGTTGCTGGTTTGGTGTTCGGTGAGACTGATTGTATCGCACGCATAAGACGGGCGTAATTTGCCAGAAACACATGCGATTGATAACCATTGACAGTCAAGACCTGTATCCAGTGCCCGTATTTGCATGTCCGTACTTGAACCTAAGTTGCTTTGAAGGCCTATGTTTTAGACAATAGTTCCAGGCTAGGCTCTGCGTGGCGGCACGTAAAAGCCGTACTGTGCTTGGGTGGGTAAAAGTCCAAGACGATTAGATATCCGAGAGGATATCGAGCCCGTGCCGGGGAGATAAGGTGAGCCCGCGCCGGGGACTATAGTTCCGGCAACAAATGGGTTTCCGCGAGGATGCCGCGGCTGACGGTCAGTATATTACCGCCCTACACGCTCCTTCCGCGCGTCGCCTGCTCAAACGATTTGCGCCGAATTTTATTCCGCGGGCGGTGAGCCTGTTTATAGACAACGTCACGACCTATAGACGGGTGTCTTGGGGGTATTGCAGCTTGGCTCCCGTCCCCCCAATCTAGTAGACTTGGAAACCGTTGCTAGATTAGGGGGATTTTCCATGAGACGCTCCACGAAACGAATTTCCGGTGCCGCCGCCGCGCTGGCGGTCGCGGCCGCCCTGGCCCTGTGCGGGCCCGCGGCCTACGCCGCCCCCGCCGCCCCGGGCGACGCGCAGGCC
>USPT01000001.1 GCA_900556705.1 uncultured Collinsella sp. | reverse complement strand
GGACGCCGCCCTCTCAAGGCGGAGATCACCAGTTCGAATCTGGTACGGGCTACCACGCATCTGATACCCGGACTTCCCATGGAAGTCCGGGTTTTTTGTTATCAAACAACCGTCTGCAATTCCCGTTTGAACCAAAGCTTTGCGTTCTGCCTATGGCCCTTACGGGTACAATATCCAAGATATTTTGACTGTTAGAAGGAGTCTCATGACGGAGTCCTCTCGGCATACGTCTAAGCCCCAGGTCGAGGTTGAGGCCTCGGGCGGAGATGACAATAAGAGCGCACGCCGCGGCGCCATCTTTATCGGCGTCGTGCTGGTGGGTTATATCGTCTATCTGGTGGTAACCGGGCAGATGGGGCAGTTCTGGGCCGCAATGTCGAGCGTCCAGGCGCCATGGCTCGTTGTCGCGTGTCTTTGCATGTTCATGTATCTGTTCTTTGGCATTGTGGCCTATGCGATCGCCGTCTGGCTCGACCCATATTCACCCGTCGGCATCCGCGACCTGATTTCGGTCGAAGCGAGCGGCATTTTCTTTGGCAACCTGACGCCCATGATGATGGGCTCGACTCCCGCCCAGATCTACCGCCTGACCAAGGCGGGCCAAAATGTCGGCGAGGCTGGCGCCACGCAGTTCACGCGCTTTATCGTGTATCAGTTTGGCCTCGTTGCCTGGGGCGCTATCCTACTGCTTGCTCGCATGCCGTTTTTTGCCGAGCGCTATGGCGACATGACGCTGCTGTGTGTCTTTAGCTTTGGTGGGCACTGCTGCATCTTGCTGGGCATCTTCGCCGTCGCGCTCATGCCTAAGACCGTCACGCGCGTCGCCCATTGCATCATCAATTGGCTTGAGCGCATTGGTGTCTCGGCCACTAAGATCGAGGGATGGCGCACGTTTGTCGATGGCGAGATCTACTCCTTCTCCGAGAAGTTCAAGCTTTCGGCCGGACATTTTTCTTCCATGCTGCTCACCGTGTTTATCACCATGCTCCAGCTCGCGTTTTTCTATCTGGTTCCGTATTTCCTGATGCTTGCCTTTGGCCATCACGAGGTCGACTTTTTCTCGGTCATGGCCGCGAGCGCCTTTGTCCAGCTGCTGAGCTCTGCGGTTCCCCTGCCTGGTGGAACTGGTGGAGCTGAGGGCGGCTTTGCATTGTTCTTGGGTCATTTCTTTGGGTCGGCTTCGACCGCCGGCTATCTGCTGTGGCGCCTCATTACGTTTATTGCGCCGACCATTTTGGCTGCGCCCCTGCTGGGCCTTAAGAGTGCCCACAACGAGAGCATCCATGCGCGCTGGGATCGCGTGATGCGCAAGCTCGGTCGCACTCCTCAAACGCCCTCTGCGCCCACAAAGCCCCACCCCACGAATGCTGTTACCGTTGATCCCAAGAAGCAGGCTCAGAAGGCTTTTGGGACCGCTAAGCCGGCTCATAAAGCCTATGTGCGCCAGACAGGCGACGGTATTCGCGTATCTCCGTCGGTACTCAATAAGAAGAAGCACCCTAAGTCGCAGTAGGACAGTCGTGCGTTCTTCATGATGCGGGGCATATTTGTGCTGTATGGGGGATAATCCTCTTACGTAGATTATCTCTCATCTGTTGATGAATGCTCGCATATCGAAGGGACACGCCCATGGCAACCAGCAAACCGCGTCTTGATCGTCGCATCATTCGCAGCCGTAATGCCATCCTTTCCGCTTTCGAGCGCCTGCTCATGGAAAAGCCGCTGGCAGACATTACGGTGAGTGCCATCGCGCGCGAGGCCAATGTCGACCGCAAGACCTTTTACGTTCACTTTGGTACGGTTGACGGCCTGCTCGATGCCATTGCCGTCGATGTGGTGGAGATGATTGTCGACTCGGTCGAGAAAACGCTTGCTTCCATGGACGGCGACACCAACGAGCGCGCCCTGGGCGCGGCGGCGACCTTCTTTAAAACTGTTAACGAGGCACTGTGCAACAACCTGGTGCTCAATCGTCAACTGATCGAGAACATTCCGCTCGATGATTTTATGGCTCGTCTTCGTGCGCCGCTCGAGCACGAGATTGCCGAGCGCGATCTGCTGCCCCAAGGTCTCAAGGACGAGATGTTCGATTACTACCTGGCGTTTTTGCTATCGGGTATTATCGGTATCTATCGCACGTGGGCACTGTCTGACGGCTCGGTTCCTATCGAGCGCGTCTCTGAGGTCGCCAACGACCTGACTCTTAATGGCCTGTCGAGTCTGGAATCTCGCTTGGAATAGCATTGATAATTCAACAACTTAAAGAAGTTGCGGTGGAATAGGGATCGTTTTGGCTATTGGAAGGCCGTTCTGGTCCCTATTTCACCGCAACTTAGTAAAACTGTTTTGATGGTAAGGCGGAGCAGCCTCGAAGATGAGCCTCGAGACTGCTCCGCTTCATTTCTGAGCGTTTGTCGTGTAGGGCAGCATTAATCGCCGTTTTTGAGTATGCGGCCCTGTTTTTCGAACTTGTGCATGTCGCTATCGGCCATGCCCTGCGACTTGTCCTCGTGACGCTTGGCGTATAGCGGATCGTCGGAGTCGTTCCAGATGCGGTCGGCGACAGGTGACCATGCCTCGGCGGCAGCCTGGGTCTTTTCGCGCAGCTGCTCGGGTGACTCCTTCTCGATTAGGTCGGTGCTCATTGCGCCACTCTCGGCGACCAGTTTGGGCAGTACGTCTGGATTCTCGAGCATGGGGCATGGTTTGAGGTAGTTGTCGTTAAACGGCATGTTCTCGTAGTACTTCATAAAGAGGGGAGAGCGCAGCGCGTCGAGTAAGCTCACATCGTGGATGTTGGCGTTTGAGTAGTGGATGAACACGCACGGCTCCACGTCTCCGGCGGCGTTGATGTGCAGGTAGCGGCGGCCGCCGGCGATACATCCGCCTACAAACTCGCCGTCGTTTTGGAAGTCGAGCGTAAACAGCGGCTTCTTCTCTCGCATCTCGCGGATAAAGTGATACATGTGCTCGCGCTGCTCGGGCGTGGGCATGAGCTCGGGGGTTGCATTGCGGCCAACCGGCATAAAGTGGAAGTACCAGCAGAAGAGTGCTCCCTCGCCGATCATCCAGTCCATGTTCTCCTCGGTAGCAACCGTATCGGCATTGGCGCTGGTCCAACAGGTGGAGATACCAAACGGCAAGTCGCGCTCGCGCAGGAGTTTCATGGCGTGCTCGATCTTTGCGTAGGTACCCTCGCCGCGACGGGCGTCGGTGGTGTGCTCATTGCCCTCGGCGCTGATGGCAGGGACAAAATTACCTACGCGAATCATATCGTCGCAGAAGGCCTCGTCGATCAGCGTGGAGTTGGTAAAGCACAGGAATGCGCAGTCCTGGTGCTTCTCGCAAATTCGGATGAGGTCCCGCTTGCGCACCAATGGCTCGCCACCAGTGTAGATGTAGATGTGGGTACCCAGAGCTTTGCCCTGCGTAACGATAGAGTCGATGTCTTCGAACGAGAGATTCTGCTTGTAGCCGTACTCGGCGGCCCAGCAGCCCGTGCAATGCAGGTTGCAGGCGCTCGTGGGATCGAGCAGGATGGCCCACGGAACGTTGCACTGGTACTTTTCGCGGTTCTTTTCCTGCTCTGGCCAAGCAAGCAGGTTGGCGTCGACAATGAGGGTCTTAAGCAGTTTGGTTCGCATCTGGGGATTAAGGCTGAACACACGCATAATCAGGTCATACCAATTGCCGCGGCTCTTGATGACATTGGTGAATGCCTCTCGCTGTACAGGAAATACGCGATTGGGGACCAGCTTTTTCACGAGGTCCATGATTTTGTCGATGTTTTCTTGCGGGTTGTCGTCGAGATAATCGATGAGCTTGTTGAGCGCTGCACGCTCTGCTGACTGTGTAAGCGACATGGGTATATCCTTTCACGTGCGCCTTGTGTGTGATAATACCCACTTGTGGATTAAACGAAGTCTAAAGATTTGTAATGTGTCTATTCAACGAATCAATTTGATTTGGGGTGAAGCGTTATACCTTACGCTCTCTAAGTTGCGGTGAAATAGGGTCAGATAGGGGGTGCGGACGATTTCTTGGACCGCGCCTAGGCGTATCCAATGGAATCCTCCGATGCGCCTTCGCACGCTCGCATGACCTCGATACCATGCGATCGTGCGAACTCGACGAGCTCTGCGTTGCGGGCGTTTATGGTGCCGAAGGCGGCGGGGCACACGATAAGACGCGCGCAGTGAACGAGGAGCTCTTTGGCGCGGGCTATGGTTTTATCCCCGATCGGCTCGAAGGCGCGCTCGGCCACGCATTCCGTCGCCAGGTCGCGCGCAAGCTCGCAGTCGATGTCCCCTTCGTGCAGAACGCCCGCGTAGAACGCCTTGCCCTGCCGGATTAGCTGGCGAAACACAGCTGACCCCGTACCTGCGCCGGCGATGACGAACGTGTGCGCATCGCCGTGTGGGCGCCCAATTTCCACGCTGCCGAAGCGCTCGTTGAAGGTGCCATGTTTAAGGCCGTAGAGCTCGCCAATCGTCTCGCGCGTGAATATGTCCTCGGGTGCGCCGGCGCGGAAGACCCGGCCGTCCTTCACGCAAATCACCCTGTCGGCGCTTTTCTGCGCGAGCTCGAGTTCGTGGATGGACATGATGACAGCCACATTCCGCGATTTCGCAAGGTGGCGAAGTATTCGCAGCAGGTCGATCTGGTAGCGGATATCGAGATACGATGTGGGCTCGTCGAGCACGAGCACACGCGGATCCTGCGCGATGGCGCGTGCGAGCATGACGCGCTGGTGTTGCCCGTCGCTTATCTGCATGAAGTCGCGCTCGGCGAGCTCTTCCACATGTGCGGTTTTCATGGCCTCGTCGACCCGACTGTAGTCGTCAGGCGAGAGTGTGCCCATTCGCCCGGTGTAGGGATGCCTTCCCGCCTCTACGATATCGCGGCAGGTGAGGAGCTCGGTCCGGGGGCGATCTGTCAGCATAACGGCAAGGTTCCTTGCGAACTCCGCCGTCTTCCATCGGGAAATCTCTCGCCCGTCGAGCTCGACCGCGCCGGCAAGCGGTGCCAGATGGCGTGTGATGGTTTTCAAGATGGTCGACTTGCCCGAGCCGTTCGGCCCGATGAGCGCCACGACGTCGCCCGCGCGAACCTCCAGATCGACGCCTTCGACTACGACCTTCTTGTCGTAGCCCGCCGACAGGTCGCTTATGCGGAAAAGCGGCGCTCCGTCAGCCTGCGTTTCGACCGGGGTTTCGAGGTTCGACTCCCCTCTGAGCGTTTTGGGCCGCGGCATGAATTCCCCCATCTACCTCACCCGCTTCTTCAACATGAGTGCGATAACCACCGGCGCGCCGAAGATGGCGGTGACGGCGCTGATGGAAAGCTCGACGGGGGAGAACAGCGTGCGCGCGATCAAATCGCAGCCCGCGCAGAAGATGGCGCCTCCCAAGAAGCACGCAGGAATCACGCGGATGGGCTTCGACGACTTCAGCGCCGACTTCACGAGATGCGGAACCGCGATGCCTACGAACGACACCGGACCAGCGAACGCGGTCACGCAGGCGGAGAGCATGCTCGCTAGAAGGACGAGCACCACGCGGAAGCGTGCGACGTTCACGCCGACGCTTTTCGCGTAGGCTTCTCCCAGCTGGAAGGCGGAAAGGGGCTTCGATATCGCGAATACGCATGCGCTCACGGTGATCACCACGACCGCGATGACCGCGATGTCGTCCCAGCTCGAACCTGAGAAGCTACCCAAAGACCAGTTGTGCAGGTTCACGATGGACTGGTCGTCGGCGAAGGCGATGAGAAAGTTCGTCGCCGCCGAGCAGATGTATCCCACCATGACGCCCGCCACGATGAGCATGGCCATGGAACTTATGCGCTGTGCGATGAGGAGCACGAAGCCGATGGTGATAAGCGATCCCAGAAACGCTGCGGCCACCATGGCCGGCGAGGACATGGCCTGGTTCGCGCCCAGAAGCACGATCATCGTAAGCGCGACGACGAACTTTGCGCCCGAGGAGACGCCCAAGATGAACGGGTCGGCGATGGGGTTGTTGAAAAACGTCTGCAGCAGGAACCCGGAGAGAGAAAGCGCCCCGCCGAGAAGCACGGCTGAAAGCACACGCGGCAGGCGAATCTCCCAGATGACTTGGCTTTCCATGGAATTGGCCGCGCCGCCCGAAAGGATACCGGGGATGTGGTCTGCGGGCACGAGCACGCTCCCGATGCACAGGTTGGCCCCGACGAGCACGATGAGGGCAACAGCGAGCAGCGCCGTCACGACGCGACACCGCGCGGCGCGCCCCGATTCGTCGTATGTCATGGAAAGCCGGCTTCTCATGACGCTAGCCAAGCTTCCTCAGATAATGGAAGTCGCTCGCGTCATCGCCGGTGAACGCCCCGTGCAGCTCGTCGATAATGTCGGCGGTAGAAGTCATCTGCTGGTACATGTCGGCGCTTGTGACCCAGACGTTGCCATTCTTCACGGCTTTGAACTGCGACAATAGCGCGTTTTTGCCTACAAAGTCGTTCAAGGTGGCAACCGATTTGTCGATGGCGCCGTTGTAGACGATGATGTCGGCATCCTTCGCCGTCGCGTAGAAGCGCTCCATTTCGAGCGTTACTGACGAACCTGACGTCGACGCCGTCTGCGCGTCATCGAGCGCGTAGCTGCCGCCTGCAAGCTCGATCATCTGCGCCACGTAGTCGCCCGCCCGCCGCGTGACGGCGGCCCCGTTCGAGTTAATGTAGAAATACGCCACGGTTTTACCTGACGACGCGAGCCCCGACGTTTGCTCGACGCGGGCCTTCTGCTCGTTGAACAGGTGCGCGGCCTCGTCTTCCTTGTCGAACAGGACGCCGAAAAGCTTAATCCACTCGACGCGCCCGAGTGCTTCGGGCTCGCTCGACGACTGTTCGGTGAGCACGACGAGCCCGAGTTTCTGCAGCTTTTCCTTCACATCGGGCGTGTGGTTGATCATGGTGTTCTCGATGGCGAGCGTGCAGCCCGAGGCCGATATTCGCTCGTAGTCGGGCGCGCTGTACTTGCCGCCGTAGGCGATCGCCCCACTTTCGAGCGCGCTTTTAAAGCCCGCGACCGAGCAATCGTCGGCCTTCGTGCCCGACATGAGGATATTGTCGTTCGCATCGAGCGCGTCGACCAGGCACATCGTCGCCGACGACACGAGGTACACCTTGTCGGCGGGGCGCCTTATGACCGCGATGTCGGAGCTCAACCCATCAGGTACCTTTGCATTTTGCGGCACCACGAGGAAGCGCTCCCCGTTCGAAATGCAGATAAGCCGCAGGCCGCCTTCGTACTCGTCGACAGTGAAGTGCTCGGCGTATTCAAGCTGAAGCGTCCCCGTCGGCTTCCAGCCGCAGCCCAAATCGGCGTTGTGGAAGTCGGCCGCGGCGTTTGAAGCCGTTCCCGCAGGGGAGCCGCCGCTTGCTTCGTCGCCCGATTTCTCCTTCATGGTGGATGAATCGAAGTGGAGCGTGTAGTCGATGGTGTGCGGCGTTGACATGGCGACGGTCTCGGCCGACACGGCGATGTCCTCGTCGAGCGTGACGGGTATCACGAACGTGGAGTTGCCGCCGTCGTTTACGGGCGCGTAGTCCACGCCGTTGACGGTCATTTTGTCGTAGTTCGAACTCGACCAGGTGATGGTCGCGGTGTAGGTGTCGCCATCCTTCACAATTGTGGTGGGTGAGGCGATGCTTGCGCGCCCTGACCCGCCGGAGAGCGAGACGCTCACAGTGTATTCCTGAGAGCCTGCCGTGCCACCGGTCGCGTTCGGGCTCGCACTGCACCCCGCGAAGGGAAGCGCGAACAGGGCGACGAGAACGCAGGCGATCGCGCGCACCGCGATGCTGCGACGCTTCCTGCTTTCCCCCTTGGGAAGAATCGACCGCATGGCGTTACTTCAGTGCGTCGGCGCGCAGATCGACGCCGGCGGATTCGAACACGAGCGTGCGGTCGTACCACTGCTCTTTTCTAATACTCCACGCGGCGCAGGCGGTGTCCTCGTCGAGCGCTTCAACGGGCACGTCGTAGGTGTACTTGCCTTCCGCGTTTTCCACATAGGGGATGAAGTCGGCCTCGCTCGCGGCGGCAGCCTCGTCGCCCGTGCCCATGAAGAGCTTGCCGTAGCCCGTGCCGGAAAGCGTCATCACGCAGTGCATGGAGCCGTTTTCCACGATGAGCTGGGCGTCCACAATCCTGAACATGTTCGAGCTGGAATCTACGGTGATCGGATAGGTGCCGTCGGCCACCTTGTCGGCGGTGATGGGGGCAGCGCTTGCGCCCTCGGGCGCATCGGCCGCCTGTTCGGTCTTTTCCTGGGAATCGGCATCGCTTGCCTTTGCGCTGTCGATTGAATTTCCGCCGCAGCCGGCGAGCGAGAACGCGAAAAGCGCCGCTGACAGGGCGAAGGCGAGGGTTTTCTTCAACATGGAGGGAGGTTCCTTTCAATCGCTTCGACCGCCCGCTCGTGCGGTGGGAGGGCGGGACGCGAATGCAACGGGCATGCGCCGTCGGTCGGGGAAGGCGCATGCCCGTTGCACGGGGACGCGACCGGCGCCCCCGTGCGCGGCGAGTTTACAGCTTGGCGATGGCGTCGTCCACGTGCGCGACGTAGATGTCGTCGACCGCGACGTTCTGTCCCAGACCCTGGAGCAGGCACGTCACTTCGAAGCCGGCGGCCACGAACTTCGCAGCCCAGCTGTCGGGGTCGGTCTCGTCTGCCATGTCGTTGTTCGCGTGGTCGCCCGCGACCACCATGAACGGCGCGAGCACGGCCTTCTTGTAGCCTGCGGCGCTCGCGGCGGCGATAACATCCTCGCAGGTCGGTTCAGCCTCGACGGTGCCGACGAAGAACTGCGTCAAGCCCTCGTTCTTAAACACTTCCTGCATCTTGGCATAGTCGGCGTTGGAATCGGCTTCGGTGCCGTGGCCCATGAGGCACAGCGCCGTCTTGCCGTCGTCGAAGGACGCCATGTTCTCCTTAATGGCTGCGGCCACCTTCTTGTAGTCGTCGTCGGAGGTGAGCAGCGGGTCGCCGAGCGAGATCTTGTCGAACTTGTCAGCGTACTTGTCGAGCTCGTCTTTCACGTCGGTGTATTCCAGGCCACCCATGAGATGTGTCGGCTGCACGACGATTTCCTTCACGCCGTCTTCCACGCAGCGGTCGAGCGCTTCGGTCATGTTGTCGATCGTGATGCCGTCGCGCTTCTTCAGCTTGTCGATGATGATCTGCGCGGTGAAGGCGCGGCGGATGTCGTAGTCCTGCCAGTACTTCTCGCGGATAGCGTCTTCGATGGCGCCGATGGTGATGTGGCGCGAGTCGTTGTAGCTCGTGCCGAAGCTCGTGACGAGGATGACCGGCTTCACGGCCTTCTCCTTTTCACTCGATTTCTCGGAACTCGCGGAGGTGTTGGAGCAGCCCGCGAGCGCGACTCCAGCGAGCGCGACGGCTCCGGTTGCTGCGGCGCCCATGAAGCCGCGGCGTGACATCTGGTCGGACATGGTTTTTCCTTTCCTCGGTTTGCCGGTCCCCCGGCGACAGTTGCTTGTCGGCACAAGCGAAAGAAAAGCGCACCCCTCGGGGTTCACAAGGAGCTAACGCCACGGCGATGCCGTGAGGAAAAGGCGAAGCAGTCTGGCTTGGGGCGCGAGGCGGTTCGCCCGCGCGTCCTATACAGTAATGTCCCTTGCCCAGGATTCCCACCTGGTTCCCTCCGCAAGCCAGCGCGGGCTGTGCGGGCGCCGCGCCGGTCATTTCCTTTTATCCGATTGTCATATGCTCGTTGCCGAATCTTTTACTATGATAGTGGGCACTTTTGAACGTGTCAAAGCCAGGGCGGGCGGCATTGCGCCTCCTGCCTGCGTATTTGCGCCGATTGCCGCTTCGGGCGCCGTGTTTTGGCCGCTGCGCGAATGGCAGCGTAAACGGTTGCGATGAGAAACGGGAAGGGAAGGCTCGGATGATTCATATCGTTGGCGCTGGCTCGGGCGCCGCCGACCTTATCACGCTGCGCGGGGCGCGCCTTTTGCGCGCGGCCGACGTGGTCGTTTGGGCGGGGAGCCTTGTGAACCCCGAGCTGCTCGCCGAGTGCAAGGAATCCTGCATCGTCTATGACAGCGCGCACATGACCTTGGAGGAAGTGCTCGACGTGATGTGCGCGGCAGATGCGCGGGACGAGGAAGTGGTGCGCCTGCACACGGGCGACCCGTGCCTGTACGGCGCCATCCAGGAGCAGATGGACGCGCTCGACGCGCGCGGCGTGGACTACGAGGTGGTGCCCGGCGTGTCGAGCTTTTGCGGTGCCGCGGCGGCGCTTCGCCAGGAATATACGCTGCCGGGAATCAGCCAGTCGGTCGTGATCACGCGGCTTTCCGGGCGCACCCCCATGCCCGCGGGCGAGGGCATGCGCACCATGGCGGAAAGCGGCTCGACTATGGTCATCTTCCTGAGCTCGGGTATGCTCGCCGAGCTTTCCGCCGAGCTTTTGGCCGCGGGCCGCAGCTCCGATGAGCCGGCGGCGCTCGTGTACAAGGCGACCTGGCCTGAGGAGCGCGTGGTGCGATGCACAGTGCGCACGCTCGCCGATGCGGGCGCGCGAGAGGGCATCGACCGCACGGCGCTCGTGGTGGTGGGCCGCGTGCTCGGAGCTCGCGGCAGGCTTGCACACAACGGCGCGCAAGCGGAGTCGTACGAGCGCAGCAAGCTTTACGACCCTTCGTTTTCCACGGGGTATCGGAAGGCGAGCAGCTAGCGTGGCCTTCGAGCACTACATATATACCGGGACGACCCGCCTGCGCTGCGGCTACACCACGGGGAGCTGCGCCGCGCTCGCGGCGAAGGCGGCCTGCGAGATGCTCTTGTCACGAAAGCCCGTCGGCCTCGTGTCGATCGTCACCCCCGGCGGGCTGCCCGTCGAGGCGAACGTGGTCGACGCATGCATCGGCGAGGGGTGCGCCCAGTGTGCCGTGCGAAAGGACGCAGGCGACGATGCCGATGTGACCGACGGCGTGCTCGTGTACGCGCGCGTGGAACATGCGGGGTCGGGCACGGGCGCTGCGGGCAGCAAGGACGTACCCGCGCACGAATCGGAAGTTTCCGTCGACGGCGGCGTGGGCGTGGGGCGCGTGACGTTGCCCGGGCTCGAGCAGCCGGTGGGGGCGGCCGCCATCAACGCGACGCCGCGCGCGATGATCACTTCGGCGGTGCGCGAGGTGTGCGCCGTGCACGGCTTTTCTGGAGATATTGCTGTGACAATTTCGGTACCCGAGGGTGTTGCCCTTGCCGAAAAGACCTTCAACCCGCACCTGGGGATAAAGGACGGCATCTCCATCCTGGGCACGACGGGCATCGTCGAGCCGCGCAGCCTCGCTGCCTTGCGCGACAGTATCGAGCTCGAGATCCGGCAGCATGCGGCTATGGGGCGGTGCGGAGTCGTGCTCACGCCCGGCAACTACGGCGCGCAGTTCATCTCAGGGCATTTCCACCTAAACGGTGCGCCGGTGGTCTTCATCTCCAACTTTGTGGGCGATGCGATTGATTGCTGCATTCGCGAGGGATTTACCAATGTCCTTCTTGTGGGACACATCGGCAAGTTGGTGAAGGTCGCGGGCGGTATCATGGACACCCATTCGCGTACCGCCGACTGCCGCGCGGAGATTCTGGCCGCCCACGCGGCCATGGCCGGCGCGGGCGCGAAGACCGTGCGCGAGATCATGACGTCCGTCACGACCACGGCGGCACTCGAGGTAATCGAGGCCGCCGGCGTGGGGGACGCTGCGTGCGCCTCGCTCGCTGCGGCAATCGAGGACAGGTTGCGCCGCCGCGCGGCGGGCGCATGCGACATCGCCGCGGTCGTGTTCGACGCCGAGCGCCGCGAGCTTTTCCGCACGTCGGGCGCCGATGCAGTTATCGGGGTATTGGGGGCGACGTATGAGTAAAGGCGTGCTGTACGAGGTGGGCCGCGCAATCGGCTGGCCGGGGACGAAGGTGGTCATGAAGGCGCGCCGCTCGCTTGCGGACACGAAGCGCATTCTTCGCGAGGAGGGCGCCTTTGACGGTGCCGAGCTCGTAGAGGACTGTGGGCTTCCGGGCGAGCGCGTGTACCGCTCGCTTGACGATGTGCCCGATCGGGGCAGCTACTTCTCGACGATGGTGGTGCGCTAGATGAGGATTTCCTGCATAGCGTTCACTGAGAGGGGGTATGCGTTGGCGGAGCGCACTGCACGCGCGCTTTCCGATTGCGCGCAGACAGGTGAAGATGACCCTGGCTGGGACGTTTCCGTTTCGCGCGGGTTCGGCGAGGGGAAGGCCGACCTGCGCGCATGGACGGCGCTCGCGTGGGAAGCGTCGGACGCGCTTCTGTTCGTGGGCGCGGCGGGCATCGCCGTGCGGGCGATCGCGCCGCATGTCGCTTCGAAGGCAACCGATTCCGCGGTTGTGGTGATTGACGAGGCGGGGCGCTTTGCCGTCCCGCTTTTGTCGGGGCATTTGGGCGGTGCGAACGAGCTTGCGCAAACTGTGGCCCGCGCGGTAGGGGCCATCCCCGTCATCACCACGGCGACCGACGTCCGCGGCGTGTGGGCGGTGGATACGTGGGCGCGCTGTGCGGGGCTCGCCGTTTCGAATCCCGAGGCCATCAAGCGAGTGTCGGCGCGGCTGCTTTCGGGCGGGCGCGTGGCACTCTATTCCGACATGCCGATTTCGGGACAGCCGCCTGAGGGGGTAGACATTGCGTCCGACCGCGCTCGGGCCGATATCGTCGTGTCGCCGTTCGCTGGCGCGAATGCAGGCGCGTTCGTTCGCGCGGCGGAGACAACGGACGAGGTCGTGCCCGCCGGTGAGACGGGGATGCCGGCAGGCATGCGGGCGCAGGCGCCTGCGCCCGAGCCGCTTCGCCTTGTCGTGCCCTGTATCGTTGCGGGCATAGGGTGCCGTCGCGGTGCGTGCGCCGAAGCGATCGGGGAGGCGTTTCTTCTCGCGTGCGGGCAGGCGGGCATCTCGCCTTCGGCCGTGCGCGAGGCGGCGACGATCGACGTGAAGGCGCACGAGGAGGGTCTGCTCGCCTTCTGCCGCGCGCGCAATATTCCGCTTGTGACGTATTCCGCAGATGAGTTGTCGCAAGTCGATGGCAGCGTTTCGCCATCTGATTTCGTGCGCGCGACGGTGGGGGTCGACAACGTGTGCGAGCGCGCGGCGCTCGCGGACGGGGGCAAACTTATCTTCCCGAAGCTCGCTCACAGCGGCGTGACCGTCGCGTTTTCCAAGGTAACTATCGAACTTTCGTTTAAGGAGCGGTGATGGGAAAGCTCTTCGTGGTGGGGATCGGCCCGGGCGGCCCCGACGGCATGACGATTGCGGCCCGGCGCGCGCTCGAGGCGGCGGACATCGTTGTGGGGTACACGAAATACGTGGAGCTCGCGCTCGCCGCCGTGCCCGACGCGGCGCATCTCGCGACGCCGATGATGCACGAGGTCGAACGGTGCCGCCTGGCGCTTTCGCGCGCGCAGAGCGGAGAAGCCGTGGCGCTTGTGTGCAGCGGTGACGCGGGCGTGTACGGCATGGCGAGCCCCGTGCTGGAGCTTGCGGAGGACTACCCCGATGTAGACGTGGAAGTTATCGCCGGGGCCACCGCGGCTCAGAGCGGGTCGGCGGTGCTCGGCGCCCCGCTTGCCCACGACTTCGCGGTCGTGTCGCTCTCCGACCTGCTCACGCCATGGGAGGTCATCGAGCGCAGGCTCGCCGCCGTGGCGAGCGCCGACTTCTGCATCTGTTTGTACAACCCGCGCAGCAGAAAGCGCGCCGACAGGCTCTCACGCGCGGCGAAGATTATGCTCGAATGGAAGGCCCCCGACACGCTCTGCGGCTGGGTACGCAACATCGGGCGCGAGGGGCAGCAGTCGGGCATGTGTAGGCTCTCTGAGCTGGGGGAGATCGACGCCGACATGTTCACCACCGTGTTCGTCGGCAACGCGAACACGAAGCTCGTAGGCGGCCGTATGGTCACGCCGCGCGGGTATCGGGAGATTCCATGCGAAAGGTAACGATCATCGGGGCGGGGCCCGGAAACCCCGACTTGCTCTCGCGCGCGGCGCTCGACGCTATCGACTTCGCCGACGTGGTCATCGGCGCTCATCGCGCGCTTGCCGGCATCGACGTGCCGCCCGACGTGGTGAGATGCGAGCTCGTGAAGACGGCGGACATCGTCGCCGCGCTCACCGATGCGGCGTCGTGGCGGCGCGCCGTGGTCGTGATGACGGGCGATGTGGGGCTGTTCAGCGGCGCGCGCCGCCTGGTGGAGGCGCTCTCCGGCGACGCGCAGGTGGACGTGCGCGTCGTTCCCGGCATAAGCTCAGCGTCTTATCTCGCCGCGCGCCTCGCGCGTCCATGGCAGGATTGGCGCTTCGCGAGCGCTCACGGCGTGGCGTGCGACATCGTGGCCGAGGCCGAGCGCGCAGGTGAGCTCTTTCTCGTCACGTCGGGCGGGGAAGACCCCTCGCGGCTTTCGGGCGAGCTTGTGCAGGCGGGCTTCGGGGATGCGCGCGTGACGGTGGCCGAGCGCCTGTCGTACCCCGACGAGCGCATCACCTGCGCGACCGCAAGTGAAATCGCAGGTCAGACGTTCGACGACTTGAACGTGATGCTTATCGAGTTCGCATCCCGCGCCGCGAGTTCCCGCTGGCCGTACGCTTCCTCGGGCATTCCCGACGAGCTCTTCATCCGCGGCGACGTTCCCATGACCAAGCAGGAGGTGCGCGCAGTCGCGCTCGCGAAGCTGCGCCTTACCGCTACCGACACCGTGTGGGACGTCGGAGCCGGCACGGGGAGCGTGTCGATCGAGGCGGCGCTCGTCGCGCGAGCGGGGTCGGTATGGGCGGTCGAGCGCAACGCGGCCGGCGTGCGGCTCATCCGAGAGAACGCGGATGCATTCGGGTGCGGCAACGTGCATGCGGTCCCCGGTGTCGCCCCCGAAGCGCTCGCGAAACTGCCCGTTCCCGACGCTGTGTTCGTCGGCGGGAGCGCGGGCGAGCTTCCCTCCATCGTGGAGGCAGCGCTCGAGAAGAACTCGCAGGTTCGCCTGTGCGTGCCATGCGTCACTGTTGAGACGCTCACCGAGGCGTGCGCGCTCCTCTCGGGTTCGCGCTTTAAGGGGTTCGAGGCGTGCCAGGTGTCGGCCGCCCGTGCCGAGGCTGTAGGCTCGCACCATCTTATGAAGGCGCAAAACCCCGTGTTCCTCGTCAGCGCGCGTGGTGCAGGTGGGGAAGGCGGCGCCCGGTGAGCACGTCCATCCCGCGCTTCATGGTCGCTGCGCCCTCGAGTGGGAGCGGCAAGACGGTCGTAACGTGCGCGCTCCTGCGCGCGTTCGCGCGCCGCGGCCTTGCATGCGCGGCCTTCAAATGCGGCCCCGACTACATTGACCCGCTCTTTCATCGCCGCGTCGTGGGTGCGCGCTCGGGCAACTTAGACGGCTTCTTCACCGACGCCCCGACGCTGCGCGCCCTGCTCGCACGCGGCGCCGCGGGCGCGGATGTCGCGGTGCTCGAGGGGGTCATGGGCTTCTACGACGGCATGGCGCCCGGCGTGGCCGACGCGAGCAGCTACCAGGTTGCGCGCGACACGGAAACGCCGGTCGTTTTAGTGGTGAACGGGCGCGGGGCGTCTTTATCGCTCGCCGCCGTAATCCGCGGCATCGCCGAGTTCCTGCCTTGTGCGAACGTGCGCGGCGTCGTGCTGAACAAGACGAGCGCCGCTGCCTGCGCCTACGCGGCGCCTGCGATCGAGAAGCACACGGGCGTCGCGGTTTTGGGTAATATTCCCGCCGACGAGGCGTTCTCGCTCGAAAGCCGGCATCTGGGGCTTGTGACCGCCGACGAAGTCAAGCAGCTCTCCGCGCGCATCGACAAGATGGCCGAGCTGGTGGAAAAGAGCGTCAACGTCGACCGCTTGCTTGAAATAGCGGCGACGGCACCCGATATCTGCGAGGAACCTTATCGGTTGGAGCCGATCGCGGGAGCGCGGCCCATCGTCGCCGTCGCGCGTGACGAGGCGTTCTCGTTTTACTACGAGGAGAACCTGCGCGCGCTCGAGGACCTGGGTTGCGAGCTGGCCTTTTTCAGCCCCCTGTGTGATAGCGAGTTGCCCCGGGGGACAAGCGCCCTCTATCTGGGGGGCGGCTACCCGGAGCTCCATGCGCGGCAGCTCTCCGAGAACGCGCCGATGCGCGAGGCGGTGCGGCGCGCGGTGGAATCTGGCATGCCGACGGTCGCCGAATGCGGTGGGTTTCTGTATCTGCAGCGCGAAATCGCCGATAGCGAGGGGCGGCGCTGGCCTGTTGCGGGCGCCCTTGAGGGCGTAAGCGAGAACGGGGGAAGGCTGTCCCATTTCGGGTACGTGGAGCTCACTTCTCAACGCGACGGGCTCTACGGGCCGCGCGGCACACGCATCCGCGCGCACGAGTTCCACTACTGGCAGTCCACCTGCCCGGGCGGCGACTTCTGGGCGCAGAAGCCCCGGCGCGACAAGGGCTGGCCGTGCATGACGACCACCCCGTCCCTGGTTGCGGGCTTCCCGCATGTGTACTATCCTGCGAACCCCGACGTTGCGCGCGCGTTCGCGTCTGCCGCAGCGTCGTTCGCAGAGAGGAGACGGCATGGCTGAAGCAACCGAAACCGCGCTTGCCTGCATCCGCGAGGAAGTCGAGCGCGCGTTCTCGTCGGCGCCGGGCGCCGTGCTCGAAGCCGCGCTCTCCCGGATTGCGCCCGCAGACGAGTGCGCCCGCGCCGCCGCGTACGCCGCGTGGGACTCCATCGCGCACCCCTTGGGGGGATTGGGCGACTTTGAAGACGCCGTCGCGTGTATCGCCGCAGCTCAGGGGAGCGCCGAGGTGGTCGAGTTTCCCCGTGCGCTCGCGGTATTCTTCTCCGACAACGGGGTCGTTGCCGAAGGCGTGTCGCAAAGCGGGCAAGACGTGACGCGAGTCGTCGCGCGCAACATGTGCGAGGGGGCCACGAGCGCCTGCCGCATGGCGGCGTTCGCGGGTGCCGAGGTCGTGCCCGTCGACGTGGGTATGGCCTGGGGCATAGAAGACGCGCGCATGGTGCGCGCGAACGTGCGGCGGGGGAGCGGCAACATCGCGTACGGCCCCGCTATGTCTCGCGATGGGGCCGTGCGCGCGATCGAGGTCGGAATCGCCGTCGCGTGCGGGCTTGCCCGCGCCGGCGTGCGCCTTCTCGCCGCGGGCGAGATGGGCATCGGCAACACGACCACCTCGGCGGCGGTGGCCGCAGTGCTCCTCCGGACGGACGCGCGGAGTCTCGTCGGGCGCGGCGCGGGGCTCTCGGACGCCTCGCTCGCGCGCAAGCGCGACGTGGTCGAGCGCGCTATCGACGCGAACTCGCCCGATCCCGCCGACCCGATCGACGTGCTCTCGAAGGTGGGCGGCTTCGACATCGCGGCGATGTGCGGTTTCTACCTGGGGGCCGCGGCCTCGAAGGCGCCGGCGCTCCTCGACGGGGTCATATCCTGCACGGCGGCCCTGTGCGCGGCGCGCCTGTGCCCCAACGCCTTGGGTTACCTCGTGGGCACCCACACATCAAGCGAACCCGCAAGCCAGGAGCTCCTTCGCGAGCTCGGCATAAAGGCACCCCTCGACGCAGGCATGCACTTGGGCGAGGGCGCGGGCGCCATGGCGTATCTGCCCCTTCTGGATTCGGCGCTGCGCGTGTACCGGGATGGGAAGACGTTCACGGCGACTGGCATGGCTGCTTACGAGCATTTCGAGGCCGGGAAATGACGGTAACGCTCGTCATCGGCGCCGCCGCGAGCGGCAAGAGCGCCTACGCCGAGTCCCTGTGCCTCGGGCACGACGGACCCCGCGTGTACCTGGCAACGATGGAGCCCTTCGGGGAAGAGGGCGCCCGCCGCATCGCGCGCCATCGGGCGCTGCGCGAGGGCAAGGGGTTTTCCACCCTCGAGCGCACGCGTGACGTGGGCGCCGCAGTGTCCGGGCTTCCGCGCGGCTGCACGCTTCTTTTGGAGGACGTGGGCAACCTGGTTGCGAACGAGCTTTTCGCGGAAGGCGGCTTGTCCCCACGTGACCCCGACGCTGCGGCGCGCGAGGTGCTCGGAGGCATCGAACGGCTCGCTCAGGCCGCTGCGTATACGGTGGTGGTCTCCGTCGACGTGTTCGCCGATGGGATGCGCTACGATGAGGGGACCGAGGCATGGAGGCGCGCGCTTGCGCGCGTGAACGCGGGCGTGGCGGCGCTGGCCGACCGCGCAGTCGAAGTGGTATGCGGGATTCCCGTGTGGATGAAAGGCGAAGGGCCTACAAGGTGAAGATAGCAGAGGCAATCGGCGCGGCGTTCGGAACGTTCTCGCGCATCCCCGTCCCGAAATCGACCTGGACCGATTTCGGATCAACCCATGCGCTTGCCGCGTTTCCCCTGGTGGGCGTTGCGGAAGGCTTCCTCATGACGGCGTGGGGGTACATGGCGAACCTGTTCGGCGTGCCCGCGACCATCGTCGCGGCTGTGCTCGTGGCGCTGCCTGTGGCGGTGACGGGAGGCATCCACCTAGACGGGCTCTGCGACACCTCCGATGCGCTTGCAAGTTGGGCCCCACGCGAGCGAAAGCTCGAGATCATGCACGACCCGCGGGCGGGCGCCTTCGGGGTCATCGGTGTTGTCGTGTACCTTATTCTGCAGTTTTCCCTGTTCACCGCGCTGCCGCTTACGGCGGGGACGTTCCTTGCGCTTCTGTGCTCGCTCGTGTTCTCCCGCGCGCTTTCGGGGCTCGCCGTTGAATGTTGGCCTGCCGCTCGGGCGGACGGCATGGCCGCGGGACTCTCGCCTTCGAAGAAGCGCGCGGCGATCGTCGTGCCGCTTTGCGCTTTCGCTGCGGCTTCGGCTGCAGGGATGGTCGCGTGCGCTCGGGCCGTCGGCGCCCTTATGGCGGTGGCGGGGCTTTTGGCGCTCGCGTGGTATCGCCATGTTGCCCTGTCCCGCTTCGGCGGGGTGACGGGGGATTTGGCCGGATGGTTTCTGCAATGGGCCGAGCTCGCGATGCTTGCCATGCTGGTGGCGGGGGGCATGCTCCTATGATGCTCGTGGTAGGTGGCGCGCATTCGGGGAAGAGGACCTTCGTGCGCGAAAAGCTCGGGTTCGCGGCGGACGATTTCGTCGACGCGGCGCAGCTTGCGGAGGGCGTCGTGCCCGCGGTTTTTGCCGGCCGTGTCGCGTACCGTGCTGAGGAACTCGTACGCACGCTCGACGCTGACCGGGCGCTCGAGCGGCTGATTGGCTTCGACGCAGTGATTCTGACCTTGGTCGGCTCGGGGGTCGTCCCTATGCGTGCGGAAGACGCCCAATGGCGCGAGCGCGCGGGGCGCCTGGGATGCGCGCTCGCTGCGCGCGCCGACGTCGTCGTGCGCATGACGTGCGGGATTCCCCAGGTCATCAAAGGAAACCTTGCCGATGCGCCTCGAGGGACGCTGGGCGCGGGCGCGCCTTTGGAAGTCATCTTCGTGCGCCATGGTGCCACGGCGGGCACGGAAGACCATCGCTACAGCGGGGCGGGCACCGACGAGCCCCTGTCGAGCGCGGGCGAGCGCGCTTTGCGCGACCTCGCGTGCGATCGTGACGTGTTCCGTGTTATCACGAGCGGCATGGCCCGCACCGACCAGACGGCACGCATTCTCTTCCCGAACGCGGAGCTTATGGCGTGCCCCGGTCTGCGCGAGATAGATTTCGGCGACTTCGAGGGGCGAAGCGCCGCCGAACTTAAAGAGGATGCGCGTTACCGCGCCTGGGTAGACTCCTGGTGTGAGACGCGCTGCCCGCATGGCGAGGGCAAGAGCGATTTCACCCGCCGCGTCGTCGCGGCGTTTCGGGAGGCGTGCGAATCGGAGCGCGCCCAGGGGAGTGGGCGCGCCGTCTTCGTCGTTCACGCGGGTACCGTGAAAGCGCTGCTCTCCGAGCTAGCTGTCCCGAAAATGGGATACTTCGACGTGCATACCGAGCCGGGTGGTGCATGGGCCGCCACCTGGGATGGGCGCTGCCTTCGCGACGTTCGCCCCGCTTCGGGGGGCGATGCCCGGTGATGACGATTCTTGCCGTCGCCGCCGGGTTCGCGGCCGACCTTGCCTTCGGCGACCCGCGCTGGCTTCCCCATCCCGTCGTCGCCATGGGGCGCGCGATCACGTGGGCCGAAGGCCGCCTGCGGGGCGCATTCCCGCAAACGTCCGCGGGCACGCGCGCCGCAGGGCTTGTGCTCGCCGTGGCGCTTCCGCTTGCGTGTGGGCTTTTGACCTGGGGAATCCTGCATCTTTGCGGCATGGTTCACTCCGGCTTGCGCTTCGTGGCCGAGGCATGGGCAAGCTATCAGATTCTCGCGGCATGCGAGCTTCGCCGCCAGAGCCTGGCCGTGGCCCGCGCGTTCTCGAAGGGCGGCCTTGTCGCGGCTCGCGAAGCCGTCGGGCTCATCGTGGGACGCGACACGTCTGTTCTCGACGAGCAGGGCGTTGCGCGCGGCGCCGTGGAAACGGTGGCGGAGAACGCGAGCGACGGCGTCATCGCGCCGCTTTTCTACCTTATGATCGGGGGTGCGCCCTTGGGCATGGCGTACAAGGCGGTGAACACGCTCGACAGCATGGTGGGCTACAAAAATGAGCGCTACATCGACTTCGGCTGCGCCTCGGCGCGCCTCGACGATGCGGTGAACTGGATTCCCTCGCGCTTATCGGCCCTGCTCATGATCGCCGTGTGCCCGATCGTCGGGCTCGACGCGCGCGGGGCGGCGCGCATCTGGCGCCGCGACAGGCGTCGCCATGCGAGCCCCAACTCGGCGCAGACCGAGTCAGCGTGCGCGGGCGCGCTCGGGCTGCGCCTGGCGGGACCCGCGGTGTATTTCGGCAAGCTCGTTGAGAAACCGACGATAGGCGACGCGTCCCGCGAAATCGAGTGGGGCGACATCGCACGGGCGACAAGGCTCATGCTCGCCGCGTCCGTATGCGCGCTCGTCGTCTTCGGCGCCGCGCGCGCGGCGGTCGTGCTCGCCGTGGGGGCGATGGCATGAGGGAAGACCACGCCGCGCCCCAGGCTGCCGGGGGAATCCTGCGCGCCCGTACGCATGGGGGCAGCTCGCAATCGCTCGGCATCGCTTGCGAAGGGGGCGCCTCCGACCTCATTGACTTCTCGGTGAACGTGAATCCGGCAGGCCCCTCGCCGCGCGCCGTCGCCGCAGCTTGCAAGGCGCTTTCTCGAATCGACGCCTACCCCGATAGGGAAAGCCTCGCACTCGTTCGCGCCCTAGGGCGCGCCCAGGGCATTCCCGAAGATACTATCGTCTGCGGCGCGGGCGCGTCTGACATCATCTGGCGGCTCGCCGCGGCGGTACGCCCGAAACGCATCGTCGTGTGCGCGCCGACGTTCTCTGAATATGCGGAGGCGGCATCGTACTACGGTGCATGCGTGCAGGAGTTCCCGCTCTCCGAGGCGGATGACTTCGACGTGCCCGCCTCCTTCGCCCGCGCGATCGAGGGGCCGGGAGACGTGGCGTACCTCTGCAATCCGAACAACCCGACGGGGCGCCTCGTCGACCCCCGCGTGATCGATGCCGCGGCTTGCCGCTGCGAGCAGGTGGGCGCGCTGCTCGTCGTGGACGAGTGCTTCCTCGGATTTGCGCCCGACGCCCGCGAAAGGAGCGTGGCCGCACGCGCCGCGTGTTCGCACCATGTGGCCGTGCTCTCCGCGTTCACCAAGCTCTACGGAATGGCAGGGTTGCGGTTGGGGTATCTGATCAGCGGAAACGCCCAACTCATCGAGGGGATTCGTCGGGCGGGGCAGGCGTGGCCCGTCTCCTCGGTCGCCGAGGCCGCGGGCATCGCCGCCCTGGAAGACGTCGAATACGTCTCGCGCACGCGCGATGTATTGGCGGGCGAGCGAGCGTGGCTTTCCCACGAGCTCTCCTCGCTCGGGCTTTCCGTCGTGCCGTCGGATGCGAACTTCCTTTTAGTCCGCACGCCGGCGAAAGACATCCCCGAGCGCCTGTATAAACAGGGGGTTTTGGTCCGCACGTGCGACTCGTTTTCGATACTGTCCCGTTTCTGGTGCCGCGTCGCCGTGCGCACGCACAAGGAGAATGCCCGGCTTGCGATGGCGTTCAGCCGCGCGCTTCGGGCGGAAGGCGCATCGGGCGAAGGCGAACCCGACGAACGGGGCGGCGCTTCTTGCAGCGGCGCTATGGCGGGCGCGGATGGCCGAGGCTCGGCGAAGGAGGTCGATACCCGTGGGTAGGGCGAAGCCCATCATGATCCAGGGCACCATGTCGAACGCGGGGAAGAGCCTGCTTGCGGCGGGGCTGTGCCGTGTGCTTTCGCAGGACGGCCTGCGCGTGGCTCCCTTCAAGAGCCAGAACATGGCGCTCAACAGCGGTGTCACGGCCGACGGGCTCGAGATGGGGCGCGCTCAGATCATGCAGGCCGAGGCGTGCGGCATCGCGCCCGACGTGCGCATGAACCCCATCCTGCTCAAGCCCGAAAGCGATCACCGAAGCCAGCTCATCGTGGCCGGCAAGGCGCAGGGAGCCTTCGCTGCGAGGGACTACTTCCCGCGAAAGAAGGCGCTCATGCCGCAGATTTTGGAGGCGTTCGATTCGCTCGCGGAGGAAAACGACGTCATCGTCATCGAGGGCGCCGGCAGTCCCGTCGAAATCAACCTTGCCGAAAACGACATCGTCAACATGGGGCTCGCGCGCGCCGTGTCCTCCCCCGTGCTGCTCGCGGGCGACATCGACCCAGGCGGGGTGTTTGCCCAGCTCTACGGCACGGTCGCGCTCCTTGCGCCCGAGGACCGCGCGCTTTTGCGGGGGCTTATGGTGAACAAGTTCCGCGGCGATGTGGAAATCCTGCGTCCGGGTTTGGCTCCGCTCGAGAAAATGTGCGGGGTTCCCGTCGTGGGGGTCGTGCCGTATCTTACGCTCGACCTGGACGACGAGGACTCGCTCGCGCCGCGCCTAACTGCCCGCGAGGCGCGCGGCGTCATCGACGTCGCCGTCGTGCGCCTTCCGCATCTGTCGAACTTCACCGACTTCGACCCGCTTTCGCGCGTGCCCGGCATGGGCGTGCGCTACGTTTCCTCGACGACCGATCTGGGCCGACCCGACCTGGTGGTGCTTCCCGGCTCGAAGTCCACGGTCGACGACGCGCGCTGGCTTGCGGCTAGCGGCATCGGAGCCTGTGTACGCGCGCTTTCGGGCGCGGGCACGCCGGTGCTCGGCATATGCGGAGGCTACCAGCTTTTGGGAGACGAGCTTTCGGACCCGCACGGCAGGGAAGGCGCTGGCACCGCGCGCGGGCTCGGGCTCATCCCTGCAAGTACGGTGTTCAAGGAGGAAAAGCGCCTCGCCCAGTCGGAGCTGCGCATCACGGGCGCCCAAGGCGCGTTCTCGGTGTGGAACGGCATGACGGCGCGTGGGTACGAGATTCACGACGGCGAAACGACCGTCTCCTGCGCCCCTGCGGGCACGATTGGCGGCAAACCAGAAGGCGCGGCCTGCGGAAACGTGTTCGGAACCTATCTCCACGGCCTGTTCGACGAACCGGGGGTGGCGCTCGCCCTCGCGCGCTCGCTCGCGCGCATGCGCGGCCTGCCCGAGAGCGTCGTGGGTGCTGCGGGCGCGGCGTCCGCGGCCGATCACCGTGCGCGCGAGTTCGACCGCCTGGCCGACGTCGTGCGCGGAGCGCTCGACATGGAGTATGTCTACCGCATTATCGAGGAGGGCGTATGATTCACGTGTATCATGGCGACGGCAAAGGCAAGACCACGGCGGCGATGGGCCTCGCCCTTCGCATGCTCGCCGCAGGCCGCCGCGTCGTCGTCGTGCAGTTCCTGAAAGACGGCGAAAGCGGGGAGGCGCGCCTGCTCGCCGAGCATTTCGGCGTGCCCGTGTTCGCGGGGAAGGTGTCGGACAAGTTTACCTGGTCGATGTCGTCGGAAGAACTTGCCGCGACGCGCGAGCTGCACGATGGGAACCTCGCTTCCGCGCTTGCCGAGCTCGAGGGCGCGCAGGAGGGGCTGCTCGTGCTCGACGAGGCGCTCGATGCGCTTTCGAAGGGGCTTGTCGACGAGGCGCTCGTGGACCGCGCGCTCGATATGTCCGCGCGCGGCGTCGAAGTAGCGCTCACCGGGCGCGCGCCTTCCCGCAAGATCGTGGAGAAGGCCGACTACATAACCGAGATGCGGTGCGAGAAACACCCCTACGAGCAGGGGATATGTGCAAGGGAAGGAGTGGAGTACTAGATGGATTCCAAGGAGATGGCGCCCGGCGACATCGAGCGGCGCAGCTTCGAGATCATCACCGAAGAGCTCGGCGGCCGCACGTTCCCGCCGCTCGAAGAACCCGTCGTGAAGCGCGTCATCCACACCACTGCCGACTTCTCGTACGCCGATTCCCTCGTGTTCACCCATGACGCCGCGCACTGTGCGCTCGACGCACTGCGCGCAGGGGCCACGGTGCTCACCGATACGAACATGGCGCTCGCAGGCATAAGCAAGCCTGCGCTCGCGAAGCTCGGCTGCAAGGCCGTGTGCTACATGGCCGACCCTGATGTCGCCGTGGCTGCGCGCGCCGCGGGCACGACTCGCGCCGTTGCGAGCATGGACAAAGCTTGCGGCATCGAGGGTCCGCTCATCGTGGCCGTCGGCAACGCTCCCACAGCACTTCTGCGCCTCGCCGAGCTCATGGACGAGGGGAAGATCGCGCCCGCGCTCGTCGTTGGGGTGCCGGTCGGGTTTGTGAACGTGGTCGAGGCGAAAGAGGAGCTACTCGCGCGACGCGCGCCGGCCATCGTCGCGAGGGGTCGCAAGGGTGGTTCGACCGTGGCGGCCGCCATTATGAACGCGCTGCTCTACCAGATCACGCGCCCAGGCGGCCCGAAGTGACGGCGCCCGCATCTGCGCCGGCGCTGCGCATCTTCGCCGGCACCACCGAGGGCCGCCTTCTGTGCGAATGGGCGAGCGGGGCGGGCATCCCCGCCCGTGCCTACGCGGCAACCGAGTACGGAGGCGAGCTTTTGGGCGAGCTTCCGGGCATCGAGGTGCATGCGAGCAGGCTCGACGAGGCCGACATGGAGCGCGAGCTTTCCGGCGCGCGCATCGTCGTCGACGCCACGCACCCCTTCGCTACGCTCGCCAGCGGCAACATCCGGGCCGCTTCGCTTGCCGTGGGTGTACGATGTCTGCGCCTTGCGCGTGCGGCCGAGGCGCTGCCCAAAGGCGTCGTGTCGGTCGCGTCGATCGCCTGCGCGGCGCGCTTTCTCTCCGAGAACCCGGGTCGCGCGCTTCTCACGACGGGGAGCAAGGAGCTTGCTCCCTATACGCGCGTCGCCGATTTCTCGGAGCGCTTCTTCGTGCGTGTGCTCCCGCTGCCCGGTGCTATAACGAAGTGCATCGACGCGGGGTTTTCGCCGTCGCACGTCATCGGCATGCAGGGGCCCTTCACCCGCGAGCTCAACGAGGCGATGCTTCGGCAGGTGGGAGCCCAGTGGCTTGTGACCAAGGACTCGGGAACCGTAGGCGGCACGGCCGAGAAGCTTGCCGCCGCGCGCGACGTGGGAGCGCGCTGCATCGTGGTCACCCGTCCCGCCGAGGGAGACGGGGGCCTTTCGCTTCGGGAAGTGGAAGACGCACTCTTACGGGAGTTCGCGCGCTAGGCGCTCGCCGCGCCTGCGCGTCCTCCCGCCCGCGAGGAGGAGCGCCCCGAGCAAGCTCGAGCCGTACAAGACCGTCATCCGCCAATAGCTCGAGGAGGACGCCCGGAACTGCCGCAAGCAGCCCTTAAATAAGTTGCGGTGAAATAGTGTCTGTTTTGCTACTAGATAGCATATTCAGTCCCTAATTCACCGCAACTTGTTGGTGGTGGCTTACTGGTAGCGTAGGCACTCCACCGGGTCGAGCTTTGCCGCGCGGCGAGCGGGGTAGAAGCCAAAGATTACGCCGATGCCGACGGAGACGGCGAAGGCCAGCAATACCGTGGCGATTGAAAAGCTCGGTGTGATTTGCCCGCTGGCACCTAGCTCGCCAAGAATCCCGGATCCGGAGGCAAACATCGCAAGAGCCCAGGCCAGCAGATAGCCAATCAGGACACCCAACAGTCCGCCGGTGACGCACAGCGCCGAAGACTCGGCCAAAAACTGCGCGGTGATATCGCGACGACTGGCGCCCAGAGCACGGCGGATGCCGATCTCGCGGATGCGCTCCGTTACGTTGGTGAGCATCATATTCATAATGCCGATACCGCCGACAAGCAGCGAGATGCTGGCGACAGAGCCCATGATGAGCGAGAACGCGCCCATAAAGGAGTTGAGTGTATCGATGGCGCTTTTCATGGATGTTGCTGATACACTGTCGTACTCATCCTCCTCCTCGATGCCCTTCATCGCGCGCACCTTGGACTCGATGGTCTTACAAAGCTCATCCATGTCCGTGCCCTCGGCGGCAAGTGCCGTCACGCTGGGGAATGAAGGATTCTCGTCGCTAAACAGCCCAGAGATGGTTTCGCGTGGCATATACAGCGTGAGCGAGCCCATGGAGTCGCTGCCGCCGTCGATAACGCCGACAATCTGTACCTCGCCGTTGGAGACCTCAATAGTCTTGCCTACCGCGTCCTGTTCGTTGCCGTACAGCTGATCGGCGCCGTTGCGGCTGATGAGCGCCACGCGCGAGCCTGATTGGGACTCGGCCTGGGAATAGGTGTGCCCCGCAACGAGCTTGCTGGCCCCCACGGCGTCGAGCATGTCGCTATCGACACCTTGTGCCATGACGGTATAGCTTTTATCGCCGGTCTTGTACTCGGTGTACGCGCTGTCGACTATTCCGATCTGCTCTATCTGCGGCACTAGTTTTTGAAGCTTCTGAACGTCAGAATCGGTGAGTTCTTGGGATGAATAGATCTGAACCATACGAGCTGCGTTGAGGCCCAGGCTGTTGACCAGGCTGTTTTGGATGCCGCCGATGAGCGAAGTCATGGCGATAACCGAGGCGATGCCGATGACAATGCCCAGGATGGTGAGCAGGCTGCGCCCCTTGTTGGCCTCGAGCGAGTGAAGGGCTTCCTGGATGAGATCGCGGGCGCTCATCCCATCACTCCTTTCGGCGGGTTAGCGGAGGCGGAAATCATGGGCAGGCTATCTACGGCGCTGCGCAGGGTCCGCGGTGCATGTGGAATATACGCGCCGTCGTGAATGCGACCGTCGCGGATGGTCACGGCACGGTCGGCTTCGGCGGCGATGCCGGGGTCGTGTGTGATAAGAACGATGGTTTTGCCGCGCTCCTGAAGTCTATGGAAGGTCTCCATTACAAGCGCTCCGGTGGCGGAGTCAAGGTTTCCCGTCGGCTCGTCGGCCAGAATGATGGGCGGGTCATTGACGAGGGCGCGTGCGATGGCGACACGCTGCATCTGGCCGCCCGAGAGCTCGGATATGCGGTGGTCCCAGTGGTCGACCGGCAGCGTGACGGCCTGCAGCGCGTGCACGGCGCGCATTTCGCGCTGGCTACGGGGCACATTGGTGTAGGCCAGCGGCAGCATGACGTTTTCGATAACCGACAGGCGCGGCAGCAGGTTGAAGCTCTGAAAGACAAAGCCAATGCTCAGGGCGCGAACTTCGGTGAGCTCGTCATCGTCGAGCTCGGCAACGTTGAGCCCTTGCAGGTAGTAGTCGCCCGCCGTCGGCTTATCCAGGCAGCCTAGGATGTTCATGAGCGTTGATTTGCCCGAGCCCGAAGGGCCGGTAATGGCGACGAACTCGCCGGGATCTACCGCCAGGCTCACGTTATGCAGGATGTGGACGCACCCCGTCTCGCTCTCAAAGATGCGGTGCACGTTGCGGATGTCGATAACGGGACGCATTACATGCCCTCGTCGGCAGACATACTGCCCGAATCCGCGCCGTAGCCGCCGTCAGCCGTTGCGTCCGCTCCGGTGTCCATGACGAGGGCGTCGCCATCGCGCAGCTTGGTAACCGGCACGTTGGGGTTGATCTCGTTGCCCTGGTCGTCGCGCTTGACCTGTGTCTTGCCGACTACGGCTTCGTTGTCGTTTTGCGTCACGACGGTCACCTTCACGCGACGGGTTTGCTTGCCCTCGTCATCAGTCGCCACGTTGACGTAATAGTGTTCGCCGTCTTCGGTCATGAGCGCCATCGTCGGCACCATCACCACGTCGTCGAGCTGCTCGGTCACCACCGATACCTCGGCCGTCATGCCCGGCTTCAGGCGCGCGTCGGGCGCCTCGATGAGAATGTCGACGTTAAAGGTTACGCTGCCGCCGCCACCGTTGGCGGCGTCGGAGTTTGCCACCGACGCGATAGCCGTGACGGTGCCCTGGCTCACGATATCGGGAAATGCGGGATACGTGACGTTGGCGCTCTGTCCAACGGCGATCTTTGCGATGTCCTTTTCGCCCACCTGCACGGTCACCTTCATCTTGGACAGGTCGGCGATCTGCATGCACTGCTTGCCGCCGCTCGTATCGCTTTCGCCCATGATCATGCCGCCTGTTACCGTGGCGCCCACCTTGGCGTTGAGCTCCACGATGCTGCCCGAGCTCGGGGCCGTGACCGTACGGCTGCCTGCCTTGGCGTTCGCCTGATCGAGGTTTGCCTGGGCCGAAGCGAGGCTGCGCTGCGCGGCCGATACGGCGTTCGTGTCCGTTGATGCGTCGGAGACGCCAGCCGCTGCGGAAGCTCCATCGACGTCCGTCGTTGGGGTGGCCTGTGCGGCAGCTGCGGCTTTCTGCGCGTTGGCGAGGTCTTCTTGAGCGGCAGCAACTGCACGCTGCGCCTCGGCAACGTTGCGATCGAGCTCGTCATTTTTAATGGTCATAAGCACGTCGCCCTCGTTGACGGATTGGCCTGCCTGCACGTTGATCGAATCGACCGTGCCGTCGACAGAAGGGGAGACCACTGAGGACGAAATGGGTTTGAGCTGGCCTTTCGCCTCGACCGTTGTGGTAAACGGACCCTCGGTCACCATGTCGGTCACAGGCCCACTAGCGCCCTGTGGCTGAGCATTGATAACCAGGGTTGCGACAATGGCAATGAGTGCGATGGTACCCACGACGCCGGCGGCAATACCGCGTCGGATGAGCTTTTTGCGTCGACGTTCGGCACGTTTTGCCTTGAGCTTGGCATATGCCTCTTCATCGGAAATCTCGGTCGCATCGTTCGCGCGTCCGCTCTGCTTATCGGCATGTACGTTTGTAATCAGAGGAATCGTTTCGGTGACATCTTCGGGCGTGTGCTCGGTATCATCCGGGCCCGGGGTGGTCGTGGGGACATTCGGCATAGCGTCTCCTTTATAGAAAGTACCTCGATAAGTATATGCGCCCACCGGTTGGGGCGGGCGCATGGGACGGTTTCTTTCGGAACTGTTAGATTGGTCGCAGCAGCTCCATGTTGTAGGAATGTGCGCGTTGCACTACGAGTGGACAACCACGCACAGGCCGACTTTGATGCAGTCGTGAAGTGCCTTGGCGTCTGCCAGGCGCAGGTTGATGCAACCGTGGCTGCCGCACCACTTGTACGACTCGGCATTATCGAAGCTCTTGTCGTTTTGCCAGGTGGCATCGTGGAAGCCGATCATGTTGCCCTCAAAAGGCATCCAGTAGCTCACCGGGCTCTCGTATTTGGGCTTACCGGTCTTGGGGTCCTTGGCTCCGATCAGGGTGCTGCCGCCGTCGTTGCTGTTGATCTGCCAGACGCCCTCGGGCGTGGCGTCCTCGCCCGGCTTGCCCGAGATAAAGTTGGCCTCCCAAACGATATTTCCGCTCTCGTCATAGTAGCGCGCGTGCTGTTCGGACAAGTCGACGTCGATATACGCCTTCCAGTCGGGCTCTCCCTTTGCGGTAAAGGTGTCGGCCTTCTGGGAGTACTTGATCTCGATTTCGCCGGTCTGCTTGTTGTTAATGGCGTCCTCGACCTGCTTGGCGAGCGAGCTGCTGTCGATGGACCAACCAAAGTCGCCGCCTTCGACGGCGCACTGCTTGCCATCGGCGCGCGTCCACCAGCGAGTGGAGCCCACGGTATTAAAGCCGTTGGCGAGTTCGGCTGCCCAGTTGCTGATCTGCGACGTATCGAGCGTTGGGTTGGCGGGATCGGCAAAGCTGATCCACTGCAATACGGAGCTGCCATCAACCTTGCCGGCATCCTCGCCGTTGAGCTTGAGGGTCACGTTGACGCCCAGGAAGTTGTTGGCGGCATCGCATGCGGCCTGAATCTGATCATCGGTCAGCGTTCCATTGAGCGGCTCATAGGCATCGTTGCCGAGCTTGGAAAGATCTACGGACTCGGCCAGCGAGGCAAGCTCGAGCTCGGCATACTTAATGACATGCTCGCGGTTGATTTTCTCGTTGGAGCGCGCCTTCTCGACGGTAAACTTGCCGGCCTGCTCGTCATAGGAGCTATTGGCCTCGAACGTGCCCGAACGGCCCTCGTTAAACTCGTCGATAGCGGCGCCCAGGTCCTCCTCAAACTTCTTTTGGTCAAAGGCGTCGGAGAGCATGGACAGGTCGACGTCTTGATCAAGATCGACTTCGTTGGAGGTAGCGGTTGTTTTGGTCTTGCCGCTTAAGGATTCCACAAGGCGGACCGGCCAAATAAAGGCTTCGTTGTGGCTAATGATTTCTTTTGCGGCAGCTTCGCCGTCGACGATGGGCTCATCGGACTCGGGCTGATAGGTCCAGCTAAAGTCATCGCCTGTCACGGTGAGCTTATAGTGCTTCCATGCCGAGTTGACCTTGGTGGCGGCAGACGAAGCGTTGGAGAAGGAGACGTCGACGCCGGCAATGGTGGTGTTGGGGTAGGCTACCTGCGAAAACGCTACGACGCCTACGATATAGACAATGACGATTAGACCCAGGATGACAAAGAGCGTCGTCTTTTTGCCCGACTTATTGTTCTCGGCGGGTTTGCGCGCGGGGCCGCGATCGCCTCGAGCGTGCGTGGGGGGCTGCTTGGGCGCATTGCCGTTTGCCTGGCGCTGCTGACGTTGTTGACGCTGCTGTCGCTGTTGGTTCGGGCGTTGGGAAGCGTTTGCCGCACCACGCTGCTGACCGTGGCTCGGCGCGATAGGACGCGGCGACTGAACGCCGCCGGTGTGCCTGCTCGGCTGCTGCGGATCGGGAATCAGTTGAGTTCGATCGTTTTGCGACATCGTATGCATATCCTTCGATTTTCGCCTTGCGGTTCATCGTGTTTTTACTGGGCTTGCATTATAGCGATTGCCCTGCTGTTTGTGGTACGGAAACGGTGGCATTCAAAAGAGGTGGGACATTTGTCCCACCTTTGAGTCGTTCTTTGCCGCTATCCGCACACACCGCATTTTGCACAGGCCGAAAGTGCGGCCGGAGCCTGCGCGATGCCGCCCTTTGCCGTCTCGCGCAGCGTGGCCGGCAACGCGTGGCCCACTGAGAGCATGACATGTGCCATCTGGTCAAACGGCACCAGGCTCTTAATGCCTGCGAGGGCGAGTTGTGCCGAGCTAAAGGCCGCTGCCACGCCGATGGCGTTGCGGTTTTGGCAGGGCACCTCCACGAGGCCACCGACGGGGTCACAAACGAGGCCCAGCAGGTTACTCAGCGCGATGGAACTGGCGTCAAGCGCCTGCTCGGGCGTGCCGCCGAGCATCTGCACCAGCGCGGCGGCTGCCATGGCGGCGGCGCTTCCGACCTCGGCTTGGCAGCCGCCCTCGGCGCCGGCAACGCAGGCGCTTGTGGTGAGGTTGAGGCCGATGGCGGCTGCGCAGTAGAGCGCGTCCATGACTTGCTCGTCGTCGAGCTGAAGGTGATCGGCGAGCGCCAGCACGCAGCCGGGCACGACACCCGCGGATCCTGCCGTCGGAGCTGCGACGATCACGCCCATGGTGGCGGAGCGCTCGAGCACGGCCATGGCGCGGGCCACGGCTTCGGTCTGGACGGGGCCCATCAGGCTTTCACTCAAATCGTTGCAGCGGGTTGCTTCGACGAGCTTGGCCTCGCCGCCGATAAGCCCGCCGAGCGAGCGCTGCGGATTGGCGATGGGGGCCGTTGTCTCCTCGCGCATGACGTCGAGCACGCGGCGCATGGCGGCGACGGCGTGGGCCTCGCCGGTCAGACGTGCCTCGCGAACGGCCATGACGGCACCGATGCTGAGTCCCAGTTCCTCGCACGCATCGAGCAGCTGCTCGCCGTCGTCGAAGATCTCCTTAGCCGAGACGCCGGGGGAGAGCGACGAGGCAGAACCGGGGAGCTCGATAAAGGTCGCGTAATCGACATTGTCGAGCTTGCGGAGCATGGGGACGACGGTGTCGTCGGGCGCGCCGTCGGTCTCAAAGACGGAGTAGGCCTGGCCGCCCACTTCGGTGCGGTAGGTGCGGCAGAAGGCGATGTTTACATGGGCGTAGGCGAGCAGGTTGGTGAGCGCGGCGAGCACGCCGGGAACGTCCTTGTGCGCCATGAAGAGCGTGGAATACATGCCCGAGATGTCGACGCCGACGCCGTTAATGCGGCTGATGCGCATCTTGCCGCCTCCCAGGCTCTCGCCGCGGACCTGTGCCGTGGCGCCCGTGTCGTCGACCATGTCGATGTCGACGGTATTGGGGTGGATGGAGGCGTCGTCGCCCTTGATGCCAAAGTGATATTCGAGGCCCTGCTCGCGTGCGAGGTCGAAGGCCTGCTTGATGTTCTCGTCATCGGTGTCGAGGCCCAGGATGCCTGCGACGAGCGCGCGGTCGGTGCCGTGGCCGCGGTAGGTGTGGGCGAAGGAGTTCCACAGGCCAAAGGTGACTTTGGTGATGCGGCCTTCCAACAGGCTGGCGGCAACTTGGGCGCAGCGCAGGGCGCCGGCGGTGTGCGATGAGCTGGGGCCGACCATGACGGGGCCCAAGATCTCGAATGCCGAGGTCGTAGCTA